>NZ_JBFRTU010000011.1:111891-199910 GCF_041474275.1 Vibrio sp. 10N.222.52.B7
GGGTAGTCAGCGATGCCCATACGGACCGTTCGGTTGATGTTTCGCTCTGTTTCGAAGTCATTCACCCAAGACTGAATCTTTCTGAACATGTCCTCAGGCGACAAATCACGGTCCGCGTTTGGCTCGATATAAAGCAGGTTCGCATCCGAGAAGTGGTAGACACGAGCTGGGCCTTCAAGCTTAGATTTTAGGAATTCACCGAAAGCGTCTTCCAGTTCTAGACCGGCTTTGTAACCGTTCTGCGTGTACATATTGCGTAAGAACGGTAAATCAATCATCACGAAGCGTAAGCGGTCGTTGAGTGGCTCATGAATCAATTCGCCAAGTTGCCACTGTTCGAAGGTCTGGCTGGTTTGTTCCAGCGAGTTAGAGAGCTTCGCATTGAGCATTCTTAAGTTCGGAAGCTTTGAACGTGAGTGCGTAAATAGGTCGGTGCGCAGTGAGTCCACTTCTTTGGCTAAGGTTTGAATGAGATAGCCACGGCGCAGAACAAAGAAGAACAAGACAATGCTGAACAGGAATAGGGCGAACGATATTTTTTGGAACTTACGATGCTCCAGTTTGTATTGCTCTAGCTCTTGCGCTTGGCCTGCGTAGTGCAGGGTTTGTTCGGCAAATTCTTTCTGTTGACGGAACGCGTCTTCGCCAACACGGTTGAGTTTTTGCTGCTCTAGAGAGACAAGGCTGTTGTATTGCTTGAGGTTTGCCAATGCTTGCTGTGGACGACCTGCCTGTTCATAACCCAAAGAAAGTAAGTAGTACGAGCGTTGTGAAAGGCGCATGTTCTCTATCTGGCGTGAGATCTCAAGTGCACGTGTCGCATGCTTTATCACGTCTTCGCTTTCTTGTAGGTGATACGCTAACCCTGCAGATAACAGTGCAGCACGGCCTTCCAGCTTTGGAATGTCGGTATATTCCAGCAGCTCAAGGGCACGGGTTAGGTACTGTTCTGCTAGAGGGTAGTTATAAAGGCGTAAGTAGGTCGCCGATAGACTTAGTCGGATATCAATGACTTGGTGGATATCTCGGTCAGTGCTTTCGTGATCAAGAACGTTGAAGAAGTGTACCAAGGCAAGGTTATATTTCCCTTGATAGAAGTACACATCCCCCATTTTCTTAAGCACTTGTGCTAAGACAGGCGAGTTTTCAAAGTTGTCATAGAAATCAGCGGCTTGAGATAGGTGTTCTAACGCTTTATCCAACACTTGGCGCTCAAAGAAAAGCTGCGCAAGTAGGCGGTTGACCTTGGCCAAACGTGAACTTAGATTGCCCTCTACTGATTTCCAGTAGCCATACAACAACTCGGATAACGCGTGGTTGTACTCTTTGTGAGTCAGATAAAACTCGCCGACGGAGATATGGTAGTCGATGGTGACTTTTTCAGAGTAACGTTGATCGAGATAGGTTTTGGCTTCTTGATAGAACTTTTCGGCTTCATCGATCTTGTTGTCGTAAGAGGCGATGTCGGCTTTCAACATGATCAAGCGATAGGTAATGCCTTCCGTTAAGCGTAAGGTTTTATTCACCGACTCTAGATTTGTTTCAATGTTAGTGAGCTCTGATTTTGCTTTGGCTGATTTTCTATCACTCAGCCAAAGTAAGCGAACTTTTAGGATCTGAAGATCTATTTTTAGGTAATCAAGCTTATAGGTTTGCGCTAGCTCGGAGGCTTTGTCGATGTGCTGAATCGCAATACGCATATTGCCAAGGTTGTATTCCGCTTTGGCTAAGATCTTATACGCATCGATACTGCTGTTTGGTGTTCGAATCGAGGAGTCTGTCTCTTCGCGAGAAATAGCTGAAGGGCTTTTCTCGCGTTGATCAGAAAGGACACGCAGCGTTAGGTAGCTGTTGGCCATTTGTTTTGCTTGGCTCGGCTCGATCTCAACCAAATTATTGGCTTCATTGAGTAGCGCCGACGAATAAACCGACGCATTGACCGATGTGCTTAAGCTTAAAATAAATAGACTAACAACGTATAACCAACGCATTTCAATGTCCCTTTAAAGATTTGGTAGGTTCAAATAAGTGTGGGTGGTTCTCGCCTGATTATTGGCGAGCCATACGCTTATTGTGGCTTGGTCTATCTTGCTCTGTTGAACGGTATGGGTTGATATCCAGACCACCACGACGTGTGTAACGTGCGAACACAGTTAGCTTCGAAGGTGCACAGTATTTCATGATGTCAGTGAAGATACGCTCAACACATTGTTCGTGGAATTCATTGTGCTCACGGAAAGAAACTAAATAGCGTAGCAGAGCTTCACGGTCAATTTGCTTACCAGAATATGCGATCTCAACGCTGCCCCAATCCGGTTGATTGGTGATCAAACAGTTCGACTTCAATAGGTGGCTGTGCAGTGTTTCTTCAACGTCTTGTTCGCCAGCAGCGCCTTCAAGCAGCGACGCTTCAAAGTCGTAGCTAGTGATTTGGATGTCTTGGTTGTCGATACAGTCACCTTCCATCGTCACGATAGGTTGGTTAGTGTAGTCGGTTACTGAGTTTACATTCACAATCACCGTTTCGCCTGCACATGCCGACAAATCTTGGGTCAGGCGCTCGGTTACTTGATCCCAGTTTTCAAATTGAGTCTGGTTGTAGCTGTTTAGGTACAGCTTGAAAGATTTTGATTCAATTAAATTTGGGCTGGTTGCTGGGATGAAAACTTCACCGACAGCCACTTGTGGTAGACCATTGGTGTTTAGCCACGAAAGCTCGTACATCATCCAAATATCATGACCAACAAAAGGCAGCTCGCCGTTTAGCGCAAGATCATCGCGATTAAGGCTACGAGGCACTGGTTGCAATAAACTTGCATCGTATTGGTTAGAGTACTCAGTTTTTTGGCCAAGGGTTAAACCCGCTAGCTCTTTTGCGTCAGAATATTTGCTCATACTTTCGTTTCAAATTCGATTAGAATGGGGTCGATTTTACTGAATCCCCCTTACCCTGTCATTAAGTCATCGCTTAATCGGCGCGGAAAGGGCTCGGATTCTATTTATTATTTTGTGTTTAGGAGATTTTCATGACTCAACGTGCTCAAGACGCACTACTTTCTTTTAGTCAGCGATACGTTGACGCGTGGCAGCAGAAACACCAAAGCTTACCTCGTAATGAGGAGTTGGTGGACATCGTATCGCCATGCGTAGAAGAAAAGAGTGGCGATGCCGTGTTGTGGAAGCACTATCCACGTGAGCAATTCGCGGATTTCACCAACGTTGAAACCGGTATTGAGTTGACTCTGCATGAAGACATCAAAACTTTCTACGGCGCACAATTCAGCGCAGATATGAACGCAACTTTCGATGGTAACGAATTGACTCTGTTACAGATTTGGAGTGATGAAGACTTCGAATGCCTACAAGAAAACATTTTGGGTCACCTAGTAACTCAGCGTCGCTTGAAGCTAAAACCAACGGTTTTCATTGCCGCGACCGATGCTGAGCTGGATGTTATCTCTATCTGTAACCTAACGGGTAACGTGATTTTGGAGCGCTTAGGTACCAAAAATCGTGATGTGCTCGCCGAGACATTGGCAGAATTTTTAGAAAAGCTACAACCAGCGGTATAAATAGATGTACGTACTAGAACTTCAATTTGAGTGTTTTGATAACACAACGGTAAGCGCTGTCGACAAGGCGGTTAATGGCTTAATGGATGCACTTCGTTATAACGGACAAGTGTTAGGTCGTGAGTTCCCAATCGTGATGGGCGATGGGGAATTCTATGTTCGCGTTGTGTGCCCGGAGCAAGATAGCTTGCACCCGCGGAATCACTCAGACTTTGTGAAAGTGTGTTTTGATCGCTTGTCTAACGCGAGCCTACTAGCGCCTAAAATACGTTTGCTAGGTCGAGATCTGAACTCAGAAGAAGTGGCAGAAGATGAAACACCAAGCTGGCAGGTGTTATACACGACATTCGTGCACACCTGTTCACCGCTGCGTAGTGGCGATAGCTTGCTACCAATCCCTTTGTATCGCAATCCACCTACCTTCAATGGCGACCATAAAGCCGTGTTGAAATGGCAGACCGAATGGCAAGCCTGTGATGAAGTACAAATGGGTGGTGGTTGTCGCGCGGAACATGCAACGCTAACCGAGATCAGTGACACGAAGAGTGTGCTGTTTAAACGCGGTTGGGGTCTAAGAGGGCGCATTGAGTATCTGACTAAGGTTCCAACCTACTACTACTTATACCGTGTCGGTGGGATCAGCCTGAAAGATGAAAAAGAGCGCAAATGCCCGCAATGTGGTGGTGAATGGCTGCTAGATGCGCCTATCCACGATATTTTCTATTTCAAGTGTGATGACTGCCGATTGGTGTCAAACATCTCTTGGGATCACCTGAAGTAATCGACTTTGTTTCGCTTAAATCTGAGATGCTTTACTTTCTAGCAAATCTTTATCATTAAAAAAGGGGCTGACGTTATGTCAGCCCCTTCGGGTATCTATACAGTGCTGTCGTTTAGTTGATTACCAACCTTTAACGACGCCACCTTGGAAGATGTCAGAAGCTGCGTTGTACACTTCTTCAGTTTGGTAAGCTTTAACGAAGTTTTGTACGTTTTCAGCGTTTAGGTTGTCTTCACGAGAAACGATTAGGTTTACGTAAGGAGAATCTTTGTCTTCAACGAATACGCCATCTTTTTGTGGAGTCAGGTTGATAGAGCTCGCGTAAGTTGTGTTGATGATAGATAGAGCAACATCATCAAGAGAACGTGGCAGTTGAGCTGCGTCTAGTTCAACAATCGTTAGGTTCTTAGGGTTACCTACGATGTCGCGAACTGTAGCTAGAAGACCTGCGCCTTCACGAAGTTCAAGAAGACCTTGTTGCTCAAGAAGAAGTAGAGAGCGACCTAGGTTTGTAGGGTCGTTTGGTACAGCAATACGAGCACCGTCTTGGATTTCGTCTACCGATTTCACTTCTTTAGAGTAACCCGCAATTGGGTAAACAAACGTGTTACCAGCGATAGTTAGCTTGTAGCCACGGTCAGCCACTTGCTGATCTAGGTACGGTGCGTGTTGGAATGCGTTGATGTCGATAGAACCATCATCTAGAGCTGCGTTTGGTGTTACGTAATCCGTGAAAGTAACCAGTTCAACGTCTAGGCCGTATTTCTCTTTCGCTACTTTAGCTGCCACTTCAGCAACTTGCGCTTCTGCACCTGCCATTACGCCAACTTTTACTTTAGAAGTATCCACTTCTTTATCGCCACAACCTGCTAGAACTAGCGCTGAAGCTGCTGCTGCGATAGTTAGTAAACCTTTAAGGTTAAATTTCATAATAATCTCCTTTTAATAAATCTATTTAATTAGGTTCAGACGACTCTACTCTTTATGTGTGAGTCTTTATCTGTGGTCAACACGGCGAACTAATGAATCACCGATTGATTGAATAATTTGTACCAGCACAATCAACATCACTACTGTCACAGCCATGATGGTCACATCGTAGCGGTGGAATCCGTAACGAATCGCGACATCACCTAGGCCACCTCCGCCTACAGTACCGGCCATTGCTGAGTAGCTCACCAGAGTCACTAGCGTAATCGTTACTGAGTTGATGATAGTCGGTAGTGCTTCTGGAAGCAGAACCTTATTGATGATTTGTGTTGGTGTTGCGCCCATTGATTGGGCCGCTTCCACTAGACCTGTTGGTACTTCAAGTAGTGCACTTTCGATAAGTCGAGCCACGAATGGGATAGCGCCAATCGTCAGTGGAACAATCGCTGCTGTTGTACCGATGAAGGTACCAATCAGCATCTTAGTCAGTGGAATAATCGCAACCATCAAAACTAAGAAAGGTACTGAACGACCCACGTTCACAATCGCACCTAGAATCTTGTTTACTTTGGTGTTCTCTAACAGGCCACCTTTTTTTGTCGTATGCAGAATCACGCCTAGTGGAATACCGACCGCGAAGCCAACAATGCCTGCAACAGCAACCATGTAAAGCGTTTCGCCTGTTGCGCCTAATAGAAGGTTACTGTTAAGGCTGATCCAGTCAGCAATCTCGTTGAAACTAAAGGACATAACCAAGCACCTCTACTTTTACATTGTTGTCGCGTAGGAATTGGATAGCAGCATTATCATCTGCTTCATTACCGAACAGTTCAGCGACCATCATGCCGAACTTCACGCCACCGGCGTAATCAAGGTCAGAACTTAAGATGCTGACATCGATATTGAATTTACGTGCGATTTGCGTCATTAGCGGAGCATCAACCGTTGCACCAGTAAACTCAAGACGCACCAGCGGGTAGCTGCTGTTTACGCGAGTCTCTTGCAAACGTGCTTGGTAATCTTCAGGGATCGTCAGATCCAACGTTGAGCGAATAAACTGATGCGCTAGCTCTGTCTTCGGATGAGCAAAGATGTCACCGACTGTACCTTTCTCTACCAATTCACCGCCGCCAATGATCGCAACCTCGTGACAAATGCTTTTAACCACATCCATCTCGTGTGTAATAAGCAGGATAGTGATGTTCAGCTTGCGGTTGATTTCACGCAGCAGCTCAAGGATAGATTGAGTTGTTGCTGGATCCAATGCGCTGGTGGCTTCATCACATAGCAGTACTTTCGGGTCAGAGGCCAGTGCGCGAGCAATCGCCACACGCTGCTTTTGACCACCACTTAGGTTTGCCGGGTAGGTGTCACGCTTATCAGCAAGGCCAACCAGTTCAAGTAACTCGCTGACTTTCGCTTCAATAATCGCTTTATCTTTACCAGCAAGTTCTAGAGGCAGTGCTACATTGTTAAATACAGTACGAGAAGACAGCAGGTTGAAGTGCTGGAATATCATGCCGATGTTACGGCGCGCTTCGCTAAGCTCTGATTTGCTGAGTTTTGTTAGGTCGATACCATCAACAATCACTTCACCCGAAGTCGGGGCTTCCAACATATTTACACAGCGGATTAGGGTACTTTTGCCTGCACCTGAAGAGCCGATGACTCCAAAGATTTGACCTTGAGGAATGTGGAGGTTGATATCAATTAAGGCATTGATTTCTTTAGTGCCTTGATAAAAAACCTTATTGACTTGATTCACTTTAATCATAGAGAAACCCGTGCAGGTAGAACAGAATAATATGTCGATAGCTCGCTCGATTTACAGACGATGCTATGGTGTTCTATGATCTAAGTCAATAGATATTTTTACGTCTAGACGGCTAAACGTCGATTGTATGGCTAAGCTAGAAACAAATCGTTAACGAACGCAAAACTAAATAGATAGTGATGAAGCAAATAAAGCGTGTAATAATTAATGATTAATAGAGAGTTGATAGAGAACAAAATTTTGTCTAAACCTGCTGTTTTTTTAGATCGTGATGGAGTGATTAACGTTGATCACGGCTACGTACATGATGAGCATGACTTTGAATACATCGATGGTGTGTTTGAAGCGGCGAAAGCGTTTAAAGATATGGGTTATTTATTGGTGCTAGTGACCAACCAATCTGGTATTGCTCGCGGCATGTTTAGTGAAGACCGTTTTCTTTCTTTAACGCAGTGGATGGATTGGAACTTTGTTGATAATGGTGTCGAGCTCGATGGCATTTATTACTGTCCTCACCACGCTGAGCACGGTATTGGTGACTACAAGCAAGATTGTGAATGTCGTAAGCCAAAGCCAGGCATGTTCATTTCTGCTCGTGACTTTCTGAAGATTGATATGGCTAACTCGGTCATGATCGGCGATAAAGCGGAAGACATGATGGCTGCAGAAGCAGCAGGTGTTGGTACTAAAGTCTTGGTAAGAACGGGTAAACCCATCACTGAAAAAGGTGAAGCGTTGGCTAGCGTGGTACTTGATAGCATTAAAGACGTACCCGCTTTCTTAAAAGGCTAAACGTTTTATTTATCACTAAGGTATGGACCTATCATTAGGCACTTACATTAGGTTTGTTCGAACCTGTGAATAGGCTAAGTGTCGTTGACTATATAAAGATGAGGAACGAAGTATGAAAGCTATGTTGGTAGCATCTCTATGTACAGTAGCATTGGTTGGGTGCTCTAAATCAGCAGCCCCTGAGACTGATAGCGCAACATCGAATGATCAATTCGCGACTTATCAATGTGAGTCTGACGTCTCGTTTGATGTGTCTTATCTTGATAATGAAAAAGCGGTACTACGCTTGCCTGATAATGAATACCGCCTGACTCAAGTTCCAGCGGGCTCAGGAACCAAATACATCTTAGATGATGGCACTTCAGAGATGATTAACAGCATCACTTTGCGCACGAAAGGTGACAATGCGCGTCTAGAACTTGGTCGCGTAGTCTATCGAAATTGCCAAAAGTAAGTCATAGTAAGAACTGCTAGTATTTACAAACAGTTAAGTGAGGGAATCTACCCTCACTTTTTCTTCTCTTCCCTTTAACGTTAGACTTTTTATGAGCAAAAAACTCACTATTCTTGATATTGCAAAGCTGTCCGGTGTTGGTAAGTCAACCGTATCACGCGTTCTGACCAATGATCCAAAAGTGAAACCTGAAACCCGTGAAAGGGTGGAAAGAGTAATTCAAGAATCTGGGTACACGCCTTCAAAATCTGCGCAATCGATGCGCGGTGGCAGTCAAAAAGTCATCGGCGTAATCATTTCTCGTCTGGACTCTCCTTCTGAAAACAAAGCGGTAAGTACGATGCTGGCCGAGTTGTATCGAGCGGATTACGATGTCGTGATCATGGAAAGCCAACTTGATAGAGATAAAGCCAATGAGCACCTGCAAGTTCTAAAGCGTCGTAACGTTGATGGTATTATTGTATTTGGTTTTACTGACTGCGATATTCCGGCAATCGAAGCTTGGGAACACAAAGCGGTGGTGATTGCTCTGGATACCGAGAACGTGACGTCGATTAACTATGATAACCAACAGGTGATCAATAGTGCGTTGGTGCATTTATCGGATCAAGGGATCTCTGACGTTGGCTTTATCGGGGTTGATCCTAGTGATAAATCAACCGGTGAACTGCGTCTTAAGGCTTATCTCGATTGGTGTGAAAACACAGGTTCAGTGGCAAACTATCGTACTGGTCAACTTCATCACGAAAGTGCTTATCAGCTGGTGGATGAGGTGTTAACTCCCGCGACTCAAGCGATCGTTTGTGCCAGTGATACGCTGGCTCTTGGTGTAATCAAGCGTCTGCAAGAACTACAACGTGAAGATGTGGTCGTCACTGGCGTTGGTGGTAATGATCTTCTCTCTTTCTTATTCCCACGAGTATTTAGCATTGATCCTGGTTACCAATCTGCAGGTAAGTTGGCTGCTAATCTATTGATCTCTCAGCTTTTAGGCAATTCAGAGATCTCTCATCATACGCAATCTCCTATTCTATAATCCACTCAATTAAGCGAAATTGAACGGCTTAGATTAAAATTAGAGTGTGATCTCTTTCAATTAATGGGATTGTTCCCATTTTAATTTATCATTCATACGGGCATTATAATAACCGTAATTGGGAATGTTCCCATAAATCTAAGTCTGAGTGATTATAGCTTGCATGGTTTAGATGAGTAATTGAATGAAACCAGGGTGGGGTAGTATGAGTAAGATAGCGAAGCAAGACGTTGCGCGTCTTATCGAGTTAGTCGGTGGTAAAGAAAACATTGCGAGTGTCAGCCACTGTCTGACTCGACTGCGTTTTGTATTGAACGATACAGAGCAGGCCAACAAAGCTGAACTCGAAAAACTGAAGCTAGTAAAAGGCTGTTTTACTAATGCAGGCCAATTCCAAGTTGTGATTGGCACTGAAGTTGATGAAGTGTACGCACTTCTGATTGAACAGACAGGTAAAGAGGCATCATCAAAAGATGAGGCGAAGCTGGCTGCTCGTCAAAACATGAACTTCCTTGAGCGTGGTATCTCCCATTTAGCCGAAATTTTCGTACCACTGCTGCCTGCCATCATTACAGGTGGTTTGATTCTTGGTTTCCGTAATGTGATTGGCGACATTCGCATGTTCGACGGCAAAACCCTCGTTGAAATCAGTCAATTCTGGGCAACCGTTCACTCTTTCTTATGGTTGATCGGCGAAGCTATTTTCTTCTTCCTACCGGTTGGCGTGTGTTGGGCTACGGTTAAGAAGCTTGGCGGAACCCCTATTTTGGGTATCACGCTCGGTGTGACCTTAGTTTCACCACAACTCATGAACGCATACATGATAGGTAAATCGGTACCTGAAGTGTGGGACTTTGGCTTGTTCGTGATAGAGAAAGTTGGTTATCAGGCTCAGGTGATCCCTGCGATGTTAGCGGGTGTGGCTCTGGCCTTCATCGAGACCAACCTTAAGCGTATTGTTCCTTCTTACCTGTACCTTGTTGTCGTGCCGTTCGTATCGATTATTTTGTCTGTGATTCTAGCGCACGCTTTCATTGGCCCATTTGGCCGTATGTTAGGCGATGGCGTGGCATTCGCGGCTAAAGCGGCAATGACGGGTGACTTTGCGATTCTTGGTTCAGTAGTCTTTGGCTTCCTATACGCACCTTTGGTTATTACAGGTATTCACCACACAACCAATGCCGTCGACCTACAACTGATGCAAGACTTAGGCGGCACACCAATCTGGCCTTTGATTGCGCTATCAAATATTGCACAAGCTTCAGCGGTTGTTGGCATCATCATCTTAAGCAAACGCGAAGGCGAACGAGATATCTCGGTTCCAGCTGCAATCTCTGCTTACTTAGGTGTAACAGAGCCAGCGATGTACGGCATCAACCTTAAATACAAATTCCCAATGCTGAGCGCAATGATTGGCAGTGCCGCTGCGGCTGCTATCTGTGGTAGTGCAGGAGTGATGGCGAATGGTATCGGTGTTGGTGGCTTGCCAGGCATCTTATCGATTCAACCGCAATATTGGTCTGTTTACTTAATTGCGATGCTGGTGGCGATTGTACTACCCGTCACGTTAACACTGTTCTTCTATAAACGAGCACAGATGAAAGGCGAACTAGAAACCGCCAACGCGTAATGCATTTAATAAGCGATGACTCCAAAGTGAGCCATCGCTTTTTCTCTTAGTTATAGCTTTTTCTTTTAGTTATAACGGCTATTCGACCATGATTCACATGGTGATTTTTATTTTATATTTTCTGGTAAGTGAGTGTTAGAGATGGCGATGACTGAGCATGATGAAAGTTGGTGGAAAACCGCAACCATCTATCAAATCTACCCAAAGAGCTTTTGTGACAGTGGCAGTAAAGGTACTGGCGACATCAAAGGGATCATTTCAAAACTGGATTATCTTAAACACTTGAGTGTGGATGCCATTTGGTTAACCCCAGTTTACGCATCCCCAATGATCGATAACGGCTACGATATTTCAGATTACTACGCGATTAACCCGCAATTCGGCACCATGGAAGATTTCGACCTATTGCTGGCTGAAGCGCACCAACGTGGTATTCGTATCGTGATGGATATCGTGGTAAACCACACCTCAACAGAACATGCGTGGTTTCAGTCAGCATTGGGTGATAAAAACAGCCCATACCGCGACTACTACATATGGAAAGATCCTGTAAACGGCCAAGCACCAACCAACTGGCAGTCTAAGTTCGGTGGTAATGCATGGGAAATGGATGAAGCGACGGGTCAGTATTTCCTACACCTATTCGCGAAAGAGCAAGCCGACCTTAACTGGGAGAACCCGGTTGTACGCGAAGAAGTGAAAGACGTCATTAGCTTCTGGGCTGAGAAGGGCGTTGATGGTTTCCGCTTGGACGTGATCAACCTGATTTCGAAACAGCAAGACTTCCCCAATGATGATATCGGTGATGGTCGTCGTTTTTACACTGATGGCCCACGAGTGCACGAATACCTGAAAGAGATCAGCGAAGCGGTATTCCAGAAATACGGCAGCGTGACAGTAGGCGAGATGTCTTCAACGACACTCGAGCATTGCCAACAGTACTCAAACATTGATAACAGCGAGTTATCGATGGTGTTTAACTTCCACCACCTTAAGGTGGATTACACCAATGGTGAGAAGTGGACTAATGCGCCGTTTGATTTCTTGCAGCTCAAGTCGATCTTCAATCATTGGCAAACGGGTTTGAACGGCAAGGGCTGGGGCGCATTGTTTTGGTGTAACCACGACCAACCGCGAGTCGTGAGCCGCTTAGGTGATGATCAGCAATATCGTGTTGAGTCGGCCAAGATGTTGGCTGCTTCTGTGCACATGATGCAAGGCACGCCTTATATCTATCAAGGTGAAGAGATTGGTATGACCAACCCTGGCTATACTGACATCAGCCAGTATCGTGATGTTGAGAGTACCAATATGTACGACATCATGGTTAACCGTGATGGTGTGGCTCATCAAGATATGATGGCGATTCTAGCGCAGAAATCTCGTGATAACTCTCGTACACCAATGCAATGGAATAGTGAGCCTTACGCCGGATTCTCACAAGCTCAGCCATGGCTTGATGTAGCGAATAATTACTCTGAGATTAACGCTGAGCAAGCACTGGAAGACAAAGACTCTGTTTTTTATTTCTATAAGAGCTTGATTGAGTTACGCAAACAAGTACCAATGATTACGGATGGCAGCTATCAAGATCTATTGCCTGAGCACCCGTCGGTATTTGCGTACTCTCGTGAGAGTGAAGGACAAACTCTGCTGTGCATTAACAACTATTATGGTGAAGAGGCTGAATGCGTTTTACCTGAACGTTTTGAGATGGCAAAGGCTAAGAGCTTGTTGTCTAATTATCAAGTGAGCGAGAGTTTAGTGGCGTCTCATCATCAAGTTTTGCAACCTTACGAGACTCGTATTCTTTTGATCGAAGGTTAGCCTTGTTTTTATTTCAATCGGCTTGATTCTCTTCCCCTTAAAGGATTCGGCTGTTAAAAGGCTTTGGAGTGCTCCCCAAAGCCTTTTTTGTTTTAGTGATGGCTGGAATATCGTGCCTCGAGTCTACTTGCGAGAAGTTTGAGCATCGAGTGCCAGCAACGACAGAGCAGGTAATGAACTCTAAGACGCGTAATTCACCGAGTAGCGAGTTGGTTTGTGGTTCATTGCCAATACGATGTTCAATACTGCGGTGCCTAATACAGAAACGGCAATCACCCAAGGTGACACGAAGAAGAACGATGCAAACAGAATACATGCATCAATACCCATTTGTGTTTTACCTACCGAGATACCGTAGCGGTCTTGGATAAACAAGCACAGTACGTTGAAGCCACCCAGACTTGAGCGGTGACGGAATAGGATTAGCATACCTAAGCCCATTAGTAAGCCGCCGGCAACAGCACAATAGATCTCGTTATGAACTTCTAGCGAGATAACTAAGTATAAATGATCGGCAAACACAGACACTAAAGCACCAGAAATCGCACTGCTAATAGCAAAGCTACGGCCGAATCGTTTCCATGCTAATAAATAGAATGGACAATTGGCAACAAAGTACAAAATACCAAAGGTTACAGGCAAGAATTGACTCAAAAGCAGAGCCAAGCCAGTAGTGCCCCCGGTAAGCAGGTTCGCTGACTGTAAAAAGAAGACGCCTAACGCCACTAAAAACGTGCCAGTGAGAATCGCTACCCAATCTTCTTTACGTGAGTGTTTTTCCATCGTTTTTATAATTACCTAACCAATAAAGGCGTGCATAGTAGAGAAAAACCTTAGCTTTCGGTAGCTTGAGGGGCAAAATTAAGGTAAACCTATGTAATCTGCGTTTTACAGGGTGTAAAGCGTAAAATTGACAGTAAGCGCCATCTTTGGTTGGATAAGCCAAATAACCATGATGAATCTTATTTGTGATTATGAAAAAACTGCATGATAAAATTGCAATTAGCTCTTTATGACCTAGATCAAATTATGTAGAATGCGTCACATCAAAACGGTGACGGAAACGTTTGCTTTCGGTCGTTGTGTGGTTTTTTTGAAACTTTCAGTACAATCTGAGTCAGGAGATACAGATGCTTAAGCGTGACATGAACATTGCTGATTACGATGCGGATCTATTCGCAGCTATCCAAGAAGAAACTCTTCGTCAGGAAGAGCATATCGAACTTATCGCTTCAGAAAACTACACAAGCCCACGTGTAATGGAAGCTCAAGGTTCTCAGCTAACAAACAAATACGCTGAAGGCTACCCAGGCAAGCGTTACTACGGTGGTTGTGAGTACGTAGACAAAGTTGAAACTCTAGCAATTGAACGTGCATGTGAACTATTTGGTGCAGAGTACGCAAACGTACAGCCTCACTCAGGTTCTCAAGCAAATAACGCTGTATACATGGCACTACTAAATGCAGGCGATACGGTTCTAGGTATGAGCCTAGCACACGGTGGTCACCTAACTCACGGTTCTCCAGTAAACTTCTCTGGTAAGCTTTACAACATCATCCCTTACGGTATCGATGAAGCGGGTCAAATCGATTACGAAGAGATGGAAAAGCTGGCTATCGAGAACAAGCCTAAGATGATCATCGGTGGTTTCTCTGCTTACTCTCAAATCTGTGATTGGAAGCGCATGCGTGAAATCGCTGACAAAGTAGGTGCTTACCTGTTCGTAGATATGGCTCACGTAGCAGGTCTAATCGCTGCAGGCGTTTACCCGAACCCAGTGCCACACGCTCACGTAGTAACTACAACGACGCACAAAACGCTTGCGGGTCCTCGTGGTGGTCTAATCCTTTCTAACGAAGGCGAAGATCTTTACAAGAAGCTGAACTCAGCAGTATTCCCAGGCGGCCAAGGTGGTCCTCTAATGCACGTTATCGCTGGTAAAGCAGTAGCGTTCAAAGAAGCTCTAGAGCCAGAGTTCAAAGAATACCAAGCACGCGTTGTTGCTAACGCAAAAGCAATGGTTGCTGAATTCCTAGCTCGTGGTTACAACATCGTTTCAGGTTCTACAGAGAACCACCTGTTCCTAGTTGACCTAATCAACAAAGACATCACAGGTAAAGAAGCAGATGCAGCACTAGGTGCAGCAAACATCACTGTAAACAAGAACTCAGTACCAAACGACCCACGTAGCCCATTCGTTACTTCAGGTATCCGTATCGGTTCTCCTTCTATCACTCGTCGCGGTTTCTCAGAAGCAGACGCGAAAGAGCTAGCAGGTTGGATCTGTGACATCCTAGATAACATGGGTGATGAGTCTGTTATCGAAGCGACTAAAGCAAAAGTACTAGAGATCTGTAAGCGTCTACCTGTTTACGCTTAATTTTTCTGGCTCAAATAGCTTAATTTCTGTGTCAAAGGTGCTCATTTACATTCGTAAACTCCGCGCCTTTTCCTTGAACTAAAGCTATTTGATTGAAAAATACGATTTGAAAGGCTCCTGTTGGGAGCTTTTTTTGTTTTTTTGGGTATTACGTTGTCGAGCATGCTCACTTACACCCGTAATCTCTGCGTGCTCTCTTAGAATTTCAAACAACTACTTTGAAAAGCAATGATACTAGAGGCTTCTTTAAAGGAGCTATTTTTTGTATCTGGTGGCTGGTGGATTTGGGATTAAGAGTAAAGAAAAGCGGGTATTAAAAAGGGTTAATGCTTTCACATTAACCCTTTGGTATTTGGTAGTGTCGATTCTACTTTTTGATGCTAAGTAGGGTGCCTGACTTACACTTGAAAGAGTAGTAGTGGCGGCTTTCACTGAACTTACCTAGGCCTTCGCCATCACAGTAGTCGATGTTGATGTCACGCATCACTTCTAATGTGTCTTCGCTGTTCAAAGCGAATTTAGAGCCATCAGAACAGACAATACGAACTCGTTCATCATGGCTTACAGAGTAAATATCGACTTCAGTATTACACAGCTCAAAAGAGGCTTCGCGAAAGTTGTCTTGCTGAGTATTTGAAGCGCAACCTGCGGTGAGTGCGGCTGCGATAACGGCTAAAAGTCCGAGTCTTTTCATTGTTAATCCTTCACTATCATCAAGTTGAGTGATGAGTTTTATATGCTAGTTTAGGTAGCCTATACAACAATACGCTTTGGTTCAAGGCGCGTTCGTTGACTCTAAGATATAAAAGTATAGGTGCATACAGATAATTTATAATGGGTTTGCTGCGTGTTTCCTTATTACGTATCACCAACAAAAAAAGACCAACACAGAGGCTGGTCTTTAAATAGGAAGATTTTTTAAACGACTATCGAAACTGTTTAGCTTCTGGAAGATACTCAAAACCAGCAGACGCGAGCTTAGCGATTAAGGCTGCTTTGTCGATTTCGTAGAAGTTGACCACTCGATCTAAATCACCACCGAAGTCGTCACGTAGCTTCATGTTGACGATACTCATCAACATTACAGGATCCATTTTTTCAAAATTAGCGAGGTTCATATTAGTCCTCGAAATCTGAGATCAGCAGGTTTGCAGCGGCAAATGCTGCACGCTCACGCGCTTCTTTAGGAAGAGATTCATCTGCAGCAAGGTCATTCAATGTTTTTACCGCGCAGGTGATCGCTTTAGGGATATAGCCTTGGTCGCCACTGCCAATTTGAGAATACAGTTCACGAACCAAATCACAACAATCGTATACTTTCATTTTTATACCTAACCAAATGATAACTGATCTCAATATACACATAGAGATAAGCAAAAACAAAGTGGATCTGATCAAGTTCAGAGTTAGTTTGTCCTTGCTCAATATCTCACTTGGTTAGCTCGCTGCTTAGGCCGTTCTTTACGGCTTCGTTTGGTACTTGCCGATTAGCCAGAGACTTGTTGTTCAAGTTGATAGGTGACTTCATCAGCAAGATTGAGCTGTTTCGCGAGCTCTTTCAGGTACGCCTTTTCCATGAAATTCTGTTCGTCGGCCACAATCAAAGAGGCTAAGTAGATCTCACTCGCCTGTTGAGGTGACGTTGCCAGTTGAGCGATTTCGCTTGGGTCGAGTGGCTTATGCAGTTCTTCAGAGACCAATTTAGTCAGTTGATAATCAGCGCCCATATTCTCGACGGCTTGCTCTATCTTAGCCATCTCTTCTTCATCAACATGGCCATCAGCTTTAGACGCGGCAATCATCGATCGTAGAATCAGCACGCTGTGGTTTGCATCATTTTCATCAAACTGAGCCTGTTCGGCGTTAGGTGTCTGGCCTTGTTTGGACTGGTAGTCGTTGTAGACTTTATAAGCCAAAGCGCCCAGTGCTGCTGCGCCGCCAATCCCAGCCGCTTTCTTACCCATTTTCTTAGTCTTCTTAGAGCCCATTAACGCACCTAACAGTCCTCCGCCAACTGCGCCTGCACCGAAGGCTCCGAGTGTACTTTTACTGCTACTCTTGCTATTGCTGCCTTGAGAAAGGCCACTTAAACTTGAAGACCCTTGTGAAAGTTTCTGAGTACCTTGTTTTACGAGATCTGATTTAAGTGCTTGGTTCAGTAAGCTTTTGATATCCATCGATACCTCCAATGGTGAGCATGTCCAAAAAGTTGATGACACCAATATACGGATTTAAAGATGAACAGGGGATTAACTTACGTTATTTACTCTACTGATAAATAGAAGGGAGTTTGAAGCGAAATGACAGGCACAAAAAAGGCCACCTAACGGCAGCCTTTCAATGTTTATCTAGTCAGTAATCGGATTACTAAGCTAGTTGAGCCTTAAGGTGCTCGATAACCGTGTCCATTGCGATAGCTTCTTTATCACCAGTACGACGGTTTTTGTATTCGAAGTTACCTTCGTCCATGCTGCGATCGCCGATAACGATAGTGTGAGGGATACCCACAAGCTCGATATCTTTAAACATAACACCAGGGCGCTCTTTACGGTCATCGAATAAAACTTCGATACCCATAGCTGTTAATTCAGCGTATAGCTTCTCAGCTGCTTCTTTAACGCGCTCAGATTTGTGCATGTTCATTGGTACGATAGCAACTTGGAACGGCGCTAGTGCGTCTGGCCAAGTGATACCGAATTTATCGTGGTTTTGCTCGATAGCAGATGCAACAACACGTGAAACACCGATACCGTAACAACCCATTTCTAGGATTACGCTCTTACCATCAGGGCCAAGCACGTTACAGTTCATTGCTTTAGAGTAAGTATTACCTAGTTGGAAGATGTGACCAACTTCAATACCACGCTTAAGCTGGATAGTACCTTGACCACATGGGCTTAGGTCGCCTTCAACAACGTTACGTAGGTCTTCAACTTGAGCCAGCTCAACGTCACGACCCCAGTTGATGCCGAAGTAGTGCTTACCATCTACGTTTGCACCAGCGCCAAAGTCGCTCATTACAGCAACAGAGCGGTCAACGATGAATGGTAGCTCTAGGCCAACAGGTCCAAGTGAACCAGGACCTGCACCAACAAGTGCGCGGATTTCTTCTTCAGAAGCCATCTCTAGCGGAGAAGCAACCTGTGGAAGGTTTTCTGCTTTCACTTCGTTAAGCTCGTGGTCACCACGGATGATTAGAGCAATAATATCTGCTTCTACTTCATCAGATGCTTTAACGAATAGAGTCTTAACTGTCTTCTCGATTGCTAGACCGTGCTGCTCTACAAGTTCTGCGATTGTTTTTGCGTTTGGCGTATCAACCAATTCCATCTCTTGAGTAGGCGCTGCAACTTCTTCAGTAGGAGCTAGTGCTTCTGCTTTCTCGATGTTCGCTGCGTAATCAGATTCAGAAGAGAATGCGATTAGGTCTTCGCCGCTTTCAGCAAGAACGTGGAACTCTTGAGAGCCGCTGCCGCCGATTGCGCCAGAGTCTGCTAATACCGGGCGGTATTCAAGGCCCATGCGGTCGAATGCTTTACAGTAAGCATCGTGCATCGCTTGGTAAGACTTTTCTAAGCCTTCTTTGTCGATATCAAAGCTGTACGCATCCATCATAGAGAATTCACGTGCACGCATTACGCCAAAACGAGGGCGGCGCTCATCACGGAATTTAGTCTGGATTTGGTACAGATTTAGAGGTAGCTGTTTGTAAGAGCTGATCTCGTTACGTACTAGACTCGTTACCACTTCTTCAGCTGTTGGGCTAAGAACAAATGGACGAGAGTGACGGTCTGTGAAACGAAGTAGCTCAGGCCCCATCTTTTCAGAACGGCCAGTCTCTTCCCAAAGCTCAAACGGTTGAACTACGGGCATCAAGATTTCAACGGCACCTGCATTATCGATCTCTTGGCGAACGATATTTTCGACTTTACGCAGTACACGTAGACCAGTAGGTAGCCAAGTATATAAACCTGAAGCTAGCTTACGGATCATACCTGCACGTAGCATCAGCTGGTGGCTGATAACTTCTGCGTCGTTTGGAGTCTCTTTCAGAGTAGAAAGAAGGTAGTTACTGGTACGCATTCTATGGTATCCGTTTCATCATTGATAAAAGAAAACTTACTGTCGTTCGTAACCACAGCAAATCTGATATAGCCGCATATAATATCAGCCTATTTGGGATCTCAAAAGCGTTCAATGTCAGTTACATTGATGAAAAGCGTTTCAACCACGAATTTCACGTTAAGATTGAACAAATTTACCGCATATTCCTTGTTGTCAGGCTTGCCTTTTTTATAGGCAGGTCGCGGATCTTGGCCTAATACTTCTTTGATCACCTGAATGATATGGCGCGCTTGTGGATGGCTTGCGAGCTTACTTTGCGCTTGCTGCGAAAAGTTAACGTCGAGCACTTCTGGTTCATCGGCGGCAAACCCTCCCAATGCATCCGGAATCGAATCTGAATAGGGGATATAAGGCTTGATGTCGATGATCGGTGTACCGTCTACTAAGTCGACGCTGCCGAGATCCAACCAAGTCTGTCCTTTCTCTTGAGACACACCTTTTAGTTCAACCGCAGACATGCCAATTCCATTTGGTCTGAATGTGGCACGTGACGCGAATACACCAATACGTTCATTCCCGCCAAGGCGAGGTGGCCTCACAGTTGGTTTCCAGCCTGCTTCAAGGTTCTTGTCGAACAGAAATAGTAACCAAACATGGCTAAATTGCTCTATATCACGAACAGACTCAAGGCAGTTTGCTGCATCAACCAATCTGACTCTTGAGGTGGATGTGGGTACCAACCTGGGCTGCCTTGGCACAGCGAACTTCTCTTTATAAGGAGACTCAATAAAGCCAACAGGTTCAATTGTGTACATAGTTGGGTGTTCTCTGATTACGATTAAGACGGAAAAATATCATAAAATCGCTTGTTTTTCTTTTGATAACAATTGTCACTTGTAGTGTTATAACATATCAAGTTGGTTATTTAAGGGGAATACAATGAAACCGAATATCCATCCAGATTACCGTCCCGTGGTTTTTCATGACACCAGTGTCGATGAGTACTTCTTAATCGGCTCAACGCTAAAAACAGACCGTACTATCGAATGGGAAGTCGGCAATACTTGCCCTTACTTCACGATTGAGGTGTCGCCAAAGTCGCATCCTTTCTATACGGGCAAACAACGAGTGCTACATAAAGAGGGACGCGTTGCGAACTTCACTCGTCGTTTTGGTCAATTAGGTAAGGGAGCTAAATAATGAAAGTTGTTAAATCACTTAAAAGTGCGAAAAGCCGTCACCCTGATTGCCAGATAGTTAAGCGTAGAGGGCGTCACTATGTGATCTGTAAATCCAATCCAAGATTTAAAGCGGTTCAAAAATAACCGTCAATATGATGTGACATGTGTGTAAAAACGAGGGGAAAGTCAAACTTCATTCATTTGTCTGTTTTTCTTTTCCTTCGAGAGGAACTTAACCGGATATCGAGTGTGTATTTAACGTACGATGTATTTTATTTTCAAGTGAATCAATGGGTTATATTGTGAGTTATATTTCTAGTGAATGTGTGCTTGTGAATTATAAATCTAGATTTTGTGTTTAATATAGATTTATTTGCTAATTAATTGTTCAAATAGAGTTAAAAGTCGTCGTTTGTTACACACTTTGTAACATTTTGAATTTCTAATTGATATTTTTGTCGCGTACCCTTCGCTGGCAATTTGAACATCTTTGTCACAATTGCACAGGAATAACTACACAAGGAGGGAACAGATGAGTTCATCTGCTTCAATAAAAAACAACGCACCAAAAAAACCTATTTTCACACGCTTTTTAGACAGCGTTGAATATTTGGGGAACCTTTTACCCCACCCAATCACTCTTTTTGCTATCTTCTGTGTCGCAATCCTAGTTTCTTCAGGTATTGCTGGTTACTTTGAAGTGTCTGTCATGGACCCTCGCCCTGAAGGTGCTAGTGGTCGTGCTGCTGATGGTATGATCCACGTTGTAAGCTTACTTAATGCTGAAGGCTTACAACTCATCGTAACGAATCTAGTTTCGAACTTTGTTGGCTTTGCGCCACTTGGTACTGTACTTGTTGCAATGCTAGGTGTTGCGATTGCTGAGCACTCAGGTCTATTATCTGCGGCAATGCGCGGCATGGTAATGGGCGCATCTCAGCGCATGGTTACTGTAACCGTGGTATTTGCCGGTATTATCTCTAACACGGCTTCAGAGCTGGGTTACGTAGTACTTATCCCTCTTGCAGCAATGCTTTTCCACTCATTGGGTCGTCACCCATTAGCAGGTCTAGCGGCAGCATTTGCTGGTGTATCTGGTGGTTATTCTGCAAATCTACTTATCGGTACGGTTGATCCACTGCTTTCTGGTATCACAGAAACAGCAGCACAAATGCTTGATCCATCTTACTCTGTTGGCCCTGAATCAAACTGGTACTTCATGTTTATTTCGACCTTCTTTATCTCGATTGCCGGCGCATTGGTAACAGAGAAGATTGTTGAACCTAAACTGGGTAAATACAATGTCGAAGACGCGTCTGAAGATCTTTCAAATGACTCAATGGGTAAGCTTACTGCTATTGAGAAGAAAGGCCTTAGATTGGCGGGTGTCGCTGTATTAATCGTGAGTGCGCTTTTAGCTTGGACTGTTGTTCCTGCTGACGGTGTTCTACGTTCAGAGGCGGGCACGATTTCAGGCTCTCCATTCCTGAAAAGTATCGTCGCGTTTATCTTTGTATTCTTTGCTATTCCTGGTTTTGTTTACGGCAAAATTACCGGTTCAATGAAGAATGACCGTGATGTGATTAATGCAATGGCAACGTCGATGTCTTCAATGGGCATGTACATCGTTCTTGTATTCTTTGCTGCACAGTTTGTTGCTTTCTTTAAGTGGACGAACTTTGGTCAAGTGGTTGCTGTAGGCGGCGCAACATTCCTTCAGGATATCGGCCTAACGGGTCCAATGTTGTTCTTCGCATTCATCCTAATGTGTGGTTTCATTAACCTGATGATCGGTTCAGCTTCTGCACAGTGGGCAGTAACAGCGCCAATCTTCGTTCCAATGCTAATGCTAGTAGGCTACGCACCTGAAACGATTCAAGCGGCTTACCGTATCGGTGATTCAACAACCAACATCATTACACCAATGATGAGCTACTTCGGTCTTATCCTTGCCGTAGCAACTCGCTACATGAAGAACCTAGGTATCGGTACACTGATCGCGACAATGTTGCCTTACTCAATGGTATTCATGTTTGGTTGGAGCATCTTGTTCTACCTATGGGTATTCGTATTCGGTCTACCAGTAGGTCCAGGCGCTGCAACGTACTACACGCCTTAGTTGTAGAGTAGGGGAAACCTTCTTCTAATTGATATTAAAAAAACCTGCATTGTTTGCAGGTTTTTTGATTTTTTATGGAGAGATAGAACTAGGCTAAGCTCGGATGAGCCAGCTAGCGTTTGGCTAGAATTCTATCTAAGTGGTTGGCAAACTCACGACGGTCGGTTTGAGAAAGGGCACTTGGTCCACCCGTTTGGATGCCACTTGAGCGCATGGTATCCATAAAGTCACGAATGTTCAGACGCGCTTTAATGGTCTCTTTGGTGTAAAGCTCACCACGAGAGCTGAGTGCTTGCCCACCTTTAGTGATCACTTCGTCAGCCAGAGGGATATCGGATGTAATCACAAGATCGCCGGGTTCAGTGCGCTTTACGATTTCATCATCAGCAATATCAAACCCGCTTGGCACTTGAATTGAGTGAATGTTATTGCGTTTAGGAACGGGAACCAGATGGTTTGCCACAAAGGTACATTCAACCCCTGTGCGCTCAGCTGCGCGTACGATTGTTTCTCGGATAACCTTTGGACAAGCGTCCGCATCAACCCATATCTTCATAGTGTTCTATTTCTCTGTTAGCTTATTTATCGGTCAACTTATTGCTCAGTTGCCTTATTGATCAGTTAGTTTAGCTTCAAGCATGGCAACGCGAGCAGTGAGTTCAAGGATTTGCTTTTCCAGTTGGCTAACACGATCAAGTGCTGGCTCTTCTTGTGTCGCGACTTCAACTTTAGGAACACGATTTGCGCTTTTCCAGCTCTTGATGGTCGTGATTAAAGCGGGCATCGGAACGGATGTGCTCATACGAGCCTTAACTAAAGCAACTGTCGGCTCTTTCCCTTGCGCTTGCAGTCCTTCAAGCACTGATTTCAACTCTTCAGAAACATCTTTTGTCAGCATGTTGATCTCCATTTTTAGTCTTTAGTCATTTTACTCGCTCTGGTGAATGATAGCGAATCATAAAACCGCCCATGGCTTGTGAGAGATCTCTTACAAAGGTTGTGAGATAACACGAATACATCGCTAGAGAGATTGATGTGCACATGGTTAAGGTGTTGAATTTTAATTGTTTTATATAATTAACAACTTTCTTGAATTCAAAATGTGATGCAAATCTATTGTCCGAAATCCTAAATCGCGTAAATTAAACCTTGTCGGAAGGATTCTGACACGGAACAGGAAAGCACCAAGGATTTGGTTATCTTCAGGATGAAGATTTGGTTACTTAGGATTGAGTGATCAAGCATGGAGCGTAAGGACATTGTAGGGATACAGTCAGTTAACAGGAAGTTAGCTGCAACGGAATGACAATGGACACCTTTAGGATTAAAGGGTTGGATTAGCATCAGGACGATGTAAAGGACACCGCTCACGGAACAAGTGATGTGCGCTAACTAGGATTGTTAGCTTTCAGGATGATTGGACACCGCTAGGACGGCGAAGTAAAGGAAAGAGCTGAAGGATTACAGCCACTATTATGGATGATGCATGGAGCATTAATTAGTAGCCGGACTGCTGCGAGTAAGACCCTAGCCCTGACACTTCGGTGTCGGGGCTTTTCTTTTCCTAAGGCTTTTTCTCTATCTAGGGGCTCTCTTTAATTCAGGAGCTTTTATCTAAGCACGCGACATCTGCTTTTCTGCTAATGGTCAACACAAGGAGTGTTTTATGACGATAGCAACCTCAAGAACGCTGTTGGTACCTTATACCGAGCAGTTAGAACATGACTTTATCAAGTTGAATTGCTGCCCCATCAATCGTGCTGAAATGAACGGGCCGCATTCTATTGCCTCTGCAAAACACCTATTTCAAGAAATACTGAACGACAACGTTGGTTTTTGCCGAGCCATTATCCACAACCAAACCCGCGAATACCTTGGGCATTTGTTTGTTTCGTCTGAAGAAGGGAAGCATGAACTGGGATTTATTCTGGACAAGGAGTTTTGGAATCAAGGCCTTGCTAGTGAAGTGCTAAAACCTTTCTTTAGTTTGGTTTGTTTTGAAGAACACCTAACGAATGTTGTCGCGACCGTTAATGTTGGTCATAACCCATCAATTAAGTTACTTGAAAAGTTAGGCTTTGCATTTAAAGAGACCAAACAAGATCAGTTTGGCCCTTATCATGAATATAGTTATACCGCGTATTGCGACGTTACATTCTATGAGGCTGTAGCTCAAACCGCATAGAACGGAAGCCCACCATGGTCAGTTTCCCTTGGTACAGGTCATCACCTAACGCTGAAAACTCAAATTGATACACGGTGTGCCAGCGCCAAATGGTGGTGAGCTCATGGCGCATCTTAAGTTTATGACCACTAAAGGCAACACTTAATAGCTGTAAGTCGAGCTCTTTACATTTTCTCGCAATGGCAGCTTTCGCAAGCTCGGATTGCCTGCGCTGTTGCCAAAACAGAAAGCAAAAGAAGCACAGCATCAAAATAGCCAATAAGTTATCTATCATTTAATCCATACTTCCTTTTATCTCTCTATTCCGTTCGTGATTTGAGCTTTTTGTTATGAGCTACTGAGCTGTTCTGTCTGGTATCTATTGCGACTTAGCCGCTTGTTGTAATTCTACAAGTGCATTGGCGAGTTCTGGTGATGGGTTCGAGTTCAATAATGGTAAAAATACCATTCTCAGTGTCGGAATCATCACTAAATCTGCAAATAACTGATTGAACAAGTTTTGGTTGCCCGTTTGTGCGAGACGCAGCAAGAACTGCTCAGCAATCGCAGGATCTTGCAGTGCGTGCCAGCTGCGACCAGCCAAACCAATCAATACTTCTTGGTGGCTTAAGCGCGGGCTAGCCAGAACTTGGTTAATTACGGCGTTGGTTGTGCTTTGCTCTGCGCCAGAAAGGGCACGTACCAGTGCTGACAGTAAGAACAGATCTGGCTCTTGACTGTTAATCTCATTCTCTGCCATTTCTTGTAAGCGTTGAGCGAGCTTGTCATTGATTTGCGTATGCTCAAGCGCCCCGAGAGTCGCGTATAGAGGTTCTGAAGGCAGCTTATTCAATGCTTTGCGAATCGCGACACCATTTTGTTGGCTGCCTAAACGAGCACACATATCAGTGATGCCTTGTAGGCCAACGGTTTTCCAGTTGTCCCAGCCTAGATCGCCTGTGAAGTAGTGTTGAGCGTGTTCGTAGTATTGGCTCGTTGCAAGGTCTAAACCTGCTCTTACTTGGCTATGGAACACGGCCATTTTGTCTTCTGAAGGCTTGAAGGTATATGGGTTGTTTGACAGCTTTTGTTGTTGCTCTTCGCTGATCTCACCGTTCAAACGTGTGCCCATCGCTTCGATAACAAACTTAAGGAAATTGCCGACATCACCTTGATGTAATAGGCCTCTTTCGTCCAGTTTGAATTTTAGGAACCAGATCCAAGGTTGCTTGTGTTCGTTCCAGTAACTAATCGCTAAGTGAGCTTGTTTCTGAAGTGGAAATGGGTACGGCTGTTTCCCTTGCTCAACATCAGAGAATAAGGTGTTGTCGATCTTCTGAATACGGCGACCTAGGTCGTAGATATCGTACTGGCAACCGCTATTCTTTAGTAACTGAGTGAGCGTGTGAATCGTTTCCATAGTAATAAAGCTCCTAACTTTCTTTCCTAAATAGATGGTACTCTATGCCCCAATTTCAAGGTCACTAGATAAATAACTTGGTGAAAAATGACAGCAGCCACAAAGTTACCTCTTTTACTTCAACAATTAGAAGAACAAATGCGCCAATGTTCGCTATGGAGCACGCTTCCGCCTTCGGATGAAGCTCTGGCGAGCGTTGAACCTTTCGGGATTGATTCGTTACAACCGGAAGAGTGGTTGCAGTGGATCTTTATCGTTAAGATCAACGCAATGATGGATGCCCAAATGAGCCTACCGAAAGGCTTTGCTATCCATCCTTATTTTGGTGAAGTGTGGAAAAATGAGGCAGACAAAGTCGAACTGCTAGTGACAATTCAGAGCATTGATGAGGTATGTGCGTAATGTTAGAGATCATTTATCAAGATGAGTACTTTGTCGCGGTGAATAAGCCCGCTGGCATGCTAGTGCATCGTTCATGGTTGGATAAACACGAAACGCAATTTGTTATGCAGACATTGCGCGATCAAATTGGTCAGCATGTATTTCCATTACACCGCTTAGACAGACCGACATCGGGTGTGTTGGTGTTTGCGTTGTCGAGTGAGGTTGCTTCACAGGTGATGCCAATGTTCGCTAATCATGAGATGCAAAAAACCTATCATGCGATTGTCCGTGGTTGGATAGAAGAGGGCGATACGCTCGATTATGCACTTAAGGTTGAGCTGGATAAGATCGCAGATAAGTTCGCGAAAGAAGACAAAGAAGCGCAAGAGGCAGTGACAGTCTATGAACCGCTAGCAAAAGTAGAAGTGCCATATTCAACAGGACGCTTTCCTACGAGCCGCTACTGCTTGGTTGAGATGATGCCAAAGACAGGTCGCAAACATCAGCTGCGTCGTCACATGGCTCATCTAAGACATCCGATTGTCGGTGATACTTCACATGGTGATGGTAAGCACAATCGACTGTTCCGTGATGATTTAGATTCGCATCGTTTGTTGTTGCACGCTTCTGAGCTTCGCTTTATCCATCCTTTCACAAAAGAAGAGTTGGTGATGAAGGCCAACCTTGATGAAACTTGGCTAAGGTTGTTTGAAACCTTTGAGTGGGATACTAACTTAATCGATGCTCAAACTTGCTTGTCTAAGTAAGTCTCGCGTGTTTAGGCAATCTCCAGTCTAAGTGAATAGAGAAAATAGAATAAAAAACAAAGGGCTGATAGTGATATCAGCCCTTTTTGTATCTGTATAACCTTAACGGCATAACTAATGTTGGTTAGTTAACAGTAATAGTTAGTCGCGGGATCATTTTAGCTTTTCTAGATCAGCTTCGATCTCAGCGATCTTGCTTGATACCACTTTCTCTAGATGGCGTAAGTCGGTAAGGATCTTCTGCTTCACATCCACCTCAGCCGTTGGCGTCGGTTTGGTGATTTTGTTGAGTTCATCAATCACAAGAGTGAGGTTGCGGTTAATCTCTGTCACTTCTTTGTATTGATTATTGCCACCGCTAACAAGCACACTTTTTACTTGTCGTGGGTACTTAAATTTAACGCTTTTCGCGAACAGTTCCCCTTTCTGCTTACGAAAGTAAATCTTCAGGATATCTTTGTGCGCTTCTTGGCGAAGGGAGTAACGTTCAATCTGTTTAGGTTCGTGGATACCTAAGCCAGTGAGGTTTGGATACATAAGCGACCTCTAGGTTATGAATGTAATACTTTTATGTAATTGACTTGATCAATGTAGCAGCCTAACGACGAGCTAGATAGTTGATATCTGTGAATTGATTGTAAGTTGTGGGCAAGATCGCTCTCTATCTTTGCCCACACTTATTTGGTTATTAAACCTGTTTTTAGACTGAATTCGCTTTCTAAGGTGCGAGTTCAGAAACGTGCTCGGTTAATCGTTCTCTTAGTGCCTGTTCTTGTTCTTCAGACAGCCTTCCTCCCGCTTCACTGGTCAGAATAAACAGATCCTCTGCTCGCTCACCTATGGTGGTGATTTTGGCACCGTGCAAGTTGATGTCTAGCTCCGCAAAGGTTGCACCGACTTGAGCCAATAACCCCGGCGTATCAAGAGCTCTTAACTCCATCAAGGTACGTTTCTTGCTCTTGGTTGGTAGGAACTCAACTAAGGTTTTGACCTTAAAGTGTTGCAAGTTACGTGGCGTGCGACGCGTCTTAATCTTAGTCGGGCGGCCATCAGTCAATACATGAGTCAGATGTTTAGCAACGGCTTTGTGTCTTGCTTCATCAATCGCTTCGCCGTGCTGGTCTAGTACGATAAAGGTATCCAAAACATGACCATCTTTGCTAACCATGACCTGCGCGTCATGAACGTTAAAGTTACGTCTGTCGAGTTCGGCAACCACGGTCGCAAACAGTGCTGCTTGGTCTTTACAATAAACGAACACTTCTGTGCCACCGCGCGTCGCTTTCTTACTGATCAGCACTAACGGTTGGCTTGGGTCTTCTAGGCGAAGTAAGTGCTCACAGTGCCAAGCGATTTGTTTATGTGTGTGACGCAAGAAATAATCGGCCTTAAAGCGTTGCCACAACACTTCAATCTCACGAGCGGTGAAGCCTTCTTTACGCAGCAGTGCTGATGCCATTTGTTGGTTGTGACGAATACGGTCTCTGACATCGACAGGGTTTTCCAAGCCGCGGCGCAGTGCTCGCTGCGTTGAGTGGAACAGCTCAGCTAACAGGGTTCGTTTCCAACTGTTCCATAGCTCAGGGTTAGTCGCACAGATATCGGCAACGGTTAAACAAACCAGTAGCTCGAGTGATTCTTCATCACGCACTTTTTTGGCGAATTCGGTGATCACATCTGGGTCGTAGATATCACGACGTTGAGCCGTTACTGACATCAATAGGTGATTTTGTACCAACCACGCGACTTGTTTGGCTTCAGGCTTCGATAGCCCGTGTTCAATACAGAAAGAGTAAGCCTCAACCGCACCTATCTCAGAGTGGTCTCCGCCGCGGCCTTTGCCGATGTCATGGAAGATAGCGGCAAGGATCAGCAACTCTTTCTTCTGTACTCGAGGATAGACTTCACAGCAGATAGGGTGCTTATCGTGGTTTTCGATTTGACCAAAGCGGTTGATGTGCTTGAGCAGGCGGATACTGTGCTCATCCACGGTGTAAACATGGAATAGGTCAAACTGCATCTGACCAACGATCTGGCTCCACTGCGGTAAGTACGCAGAGAGCACGCCCAATTTGTGCATTAAGCTAAAGGCTTTGTGCAGGGCATTAGGGTGGCGAACTAGATCCATGAACTTGTCACGAGCTTCAGGAATGGTATGCAGGAATCGGTTCAATCGACGGCGTGCCGTACGCAGTTGTCGCAATGTTGGTGGACTTACCCCTTCGATAGTCGAGTCATTGGCGATATGGATGAACATATCGAGAATGGTTTCTGGTCTTGCTTGGAATAGGGCAGGCTTGCGCGCTTCGATCAACGAACCTCGACGTTGGAAATCACTATCGAGAATTTCAGCGTCTTGGGTTTGACCGCCATTGATGATCGCTTGATCGAACAGCTTAAGCAGCATCTTATTCAGTTCAGCAACACGACGAAGGGTTCGGTAGAACTCTTTCATCATCATCTCAACACCACGGTTTCCTTCACCCGTATAACCCAGGTGTTCAGCGACTTGAGCTTGATGCGCGAACGTTAAACGGTTGTCGTAACGGCGCAGTTCAATATGCAATGCAAAGCGAACACGCCATAAAAAATCTTGGCACTCAACGAGCTCACGATATTCAGCATCGGTCAGAAAGCCGTATTTGCTCATCTCTAACAAAGAGGTCGCGCCGAAGTGGCGACGCGCAACCCAGCTCAGGGTATGGATGTCTCTGAGCCCTCCCGGAGTCGATTTGATGTCCGGTTCTAAATTATAGGTGGTGTCGTGGTAGCGAGCATGACGCTCTCTCTGTTCTTGAATCTTGGCTTTGTAAAACGTCTCACTTGGCCAAAATGAATCGGAATGAATCTTCAGTTTTAGTTCTTGGAAAGTGTCTTCACTACCACATAACAATCGCGACTCTTGTAGGTTGGTCGCGACGGTTAAATCATCGGTGCCGATATCGAGACACTCAGTAATAGTTCGCACAGCATGGCCAACTTCGAGCTTTAAATCCCAAAGTAGAGTAATGAATTGACTGACCTTTTCACCAAGAGCTGGTGGTAGTGTTTTTTGCGAGACAATGAGAATATCAATGTCAGACAAAGGATGCAGTTCGCCACGACCATAACCACCCACTGCGACAAGTGAAATATGAGGCAGTTTGTTGAATCCGAAATTTTCCCACAAACGATTGAGAAGTAAATCCATGTATTCGGAGCGCAGTAGAACCAAATCGGTGACGGGATGGTGGTTCAGAAATTCATTTTTTTGATACTGCGTGAAGATCTCGAGCTGATTTTTTAATTCGCAGATTTCAATTTGTTCGTCATTGAACGTAAGAGGGCATTGATAAGGCATAGTCTGCTATCCGTGCAAGCAAATGAGAATAGTAAACAATTTAACAGAAGCTGATGGAAAATCGAAATTGAGTGGATAAAAAATATCCTCGACAATGCGAGGATATTTTTAAAAGGCTGATGCGCTCAGTTCGGTGAACTAAGCGTTCTTCATGATACGTGGGATTGTATCATCGCTGCGCAGTGTTAGTACTTCACAACCAGTATCAGTTACAACCAGAGTGTGCTCCCATTGAGCCGAGTTCTTGCTGTCTGCTGTGTATACTGTCCAGCTATCTTCGTCATCAAGACGACAGCCAAACTTACCCGCGTTGATCATTGGCTCGATAGTGAAGCACATGCCTGCTTTTAGCACGGTCCGATCGCTGTTCTTGTAGTGAACTACTTGTGGATCTTCGTGGAATTCAGAACCAATGCCGTGACCACAGTAATCTTTAACAATAGAGAACTTAGCGCGTGGGTTGTTCTTGTTGTTTGTTTTGATGTACTTCTCGATAGCAGTACCGATTTGACCAAGTTGAACACCTGGCTTAACTTGGCGCATGCCTTCGTAAAGTGCTTCTTGAGCAACCATGCACAGACGCTTGTTTGCAGGTGAAACCTCACCCACTAGGAACATCTTAGAGGTGTCACCGTGGTAGCCTTGAGGGCGAGTACTAAGATCGGCATTTGCGTCATCAGGGATGATAACTGTGATATCAACGTTCAGAATGTCGCCATCTTTGAGTACCGCAGGTTTGAATTGACCTGTGCTACCCGTCTCGTCTTGTGACGCGGGAATGCCGTGACACACAATATGATTGATAGACGTACAGATAGACTTAGGGAAACCGTGGTAATCGAGTGGCGCAGAGTATGCACCTCTTTCTAGAGCGTACTCATGACAAAGCGTATTGAGCTCTTCCGTCGTGGTACCCACTTGGATGTGAGGCTCGATCATCTCAATAATGTCAGCGGCCAGCTTGCCGGCGACGCGCATTTTTTCAATTTCTTCAGCAGTTTTAATTTTTACAGCCATTGCATATCTCTTAATTTGGTAGCACCTAAGTGTGCATATTGGGGTTATTCTATCAGTGCAGCATTTTAGCGCAACATTCCCATGCCCATACATTGCTGGTGGATACTACTCAACGTGAGTGAATCGTGATCAATTTATTGAGACAGAAGTGAATGAATAGCGACACTATTTATAGGTGAAATTCGCCGATAGGGATCAGTATAGCAGTCGCCATTTTTAGAATTTTTTCTAGCCATAGATAGACAAAATATGGTATAAAGCGCGCCGGACATCAGGACTGTTTTCTCCAATTGGCGAAACAAGCTTTATGTCCACTAACTTATTTCTTTAAATCACACACATTCCGACACATGTTCCGGGGTGCCTCAACAACACAGATAACGGCTGAAAAGTGGTTAGTTGTTAGGGGTCGGATTCATGGGGGATGTGGAGGCCTAACCCCATAGAGGATTTTAAAATGGCAACTGTATCAATGCGCGATATGCTTAAAGCTGGTGTTCACTTCGGTCACCAAACTCGTTACTGGAACCCAAAAATGAAGCCATTCATCTTTGGTGCTCGTAACAAAGTACATATCATCAACCTAGAAAAAACTGTACCAATGTTCAACGAAGCTCTAGCAGAAATCGCTAAAGTTGGTGAGAAGAAAGGTAAAGTTCTTTTCGTTGGTACTAAGCGCGCTGCATCTGAAGCTGTTAAAGAAGCTGCTGTAAACAGCAACCAGTTCTACGTTAACAACCGCTGGTTAGGCGGTATGCTAACGAACTACAAAACTGTTCGTCAGTCTATCAAGCGTCTGAAAGAACTTGAAGCGCAAGCTCAAGACGGTACTTTCGACAAACTAACTAAGAAAGAAGCTCTAATGCGCACTCGTGAAATGGAGAAGCTAGAGAAGTCTCTTGGTGGTATCAAGAACATGGGCGGCCTACCAGACGCTCTATTCGTAATCGATGCTGATCACGAACACATCGCAGTTAAAGAAGCAAACAACCTAGGTATCCCAGTTTACGCTGTAGTTGATACTAACTCTAACCCAGACGGCGTTGACTTCGTTATCCCAGGTAACGACGATGCAATCCGTGCAGTACAGCTTTACCTAAACGCTGCTGCAGACGCGGTTAAAGAAGGTCGTAACAAAGACGTTGCTGCTGTAGCTGCTGAAAAAGATGGTTTTGTAGAAGCTGAATAATAGCGGCTCTGAATCACGCTTGGCTTAGCTAATATAGATTTTGAAATCTTTATTAAATGTAAGCTAAGTTATAGTTAGATCGGGGGCCTCATTTTGGCCCCTGATTTTTACCTTATTTTCGAATCAACCGAGGAATAGAGAATGGCAACTGTAACTGCTGCTCTAGTTAAAGAACTTCGCGAGCGCACTGGCGCTGGCATGATGGAATGTAAGAAAGCGCTTGTAGAAGCAAACGCTGACATCGAACTAGCAATTGAAAACATGCGTAAATCTGGCGCAGCGAAAGCAGCTAAGAAAGCTGGTAACGTTGCTGCTGAAGGCGCAATCATCATCAAAGAAGAGAACGGTGTAGCTGTTCTTCTTGAAGTTAACTGCCAAACTGACTTCGTAGCAAAAGATGCTAGCTTCACTGCGTTTGCAGAAGAAGTTGCAGCTGCAGCAGTAGCTTCTAAAGCTTCTGTAGAAGAGCTACAAGCACAGTTCGAAGAAACTCGCGTTGCTCTAGTTGCTAAAATCGGCGAAAACATCAACATCCGTCGCGTAGCTTACGTTGAAGGTGCTGCACTAGCTTCTTACCGTCACGGTGAGAAAATCGGTGTTGTTGTAGCTGGTGAAGGCGAAGCTGAAACTCTTAAGCACGTTGCTATGCACGTTGCTGCTTCTCGTCCTGAGTTTGTTAACCCAGAAGACGTACCAGCAGACGTAGTTGCTAAAGAGAAAGAAGTTCAAGTTGAAATCGCTATGAACGAAGGCAAGCCTCAAGAGATCGCTGAGAAAATGGTTATCGGCCGTATGAAGAAATTCACGGGCGAAATCTCTCTAACTGGTCAAGCTTTCATCATGGAACCTAAGAAAACTGTTGGCGAAATCCTTAAAGAAAAAGGCGCTGCAGTATCTAACTTCGTACGTCTAGAAGTTGGTGAAGGTATCGAGAAAGCTGCTGAAATGAGCTTCGCTGACGAAGTTGCAGCGGTACAAAAAGGTTAATCCTTAGCGTATTGTTTGAAAAAAGACCGTGGCAAATGCTGCGGTCTTTTTATGAATAGTGAACTATTTTTGAAGGCAACGTTAGTGGTTATGAATGCAAACTGACTTACTCAGTTTTTATCCATGACTGTTAATCATCAACTCTTTGGAAGGTAAACTCCATGACTACGAACCCTAAACCAGTGTATCAACGTATTCTGTTAAAACTTAGCGGTGAAGCGCTACAAGGCGAAGAAGGTTTTGGTATTGACCCAACGATCCTTGATCGTATGGCTCAAGAAGTAAAAGAATTGGTTGAACTAGGCGTTCAAGTTGGTGTTGTTATCGGTGGCGGTAACTTGTTCCGTGGTGCTGGTCTTGCTGAAGCTGGCATGAACCGCGTTGTTGGTGACCACATGGGTATGCTTGCAACGGTAATGAACGGCCTTGCAATGCGTGACGCTCTTCACCGTGCTTACGTAAACGCACGTGTAATGTCTGCAATCCCTCTTAAAGGTGTGTGTGACGACTACAACTGGGCAGATGCAATCAGCCAACTACGTCAAGGTCGCGTTGTGATCTTCTCTGCTGGTACGGGTAACCCATTCTTCACTACGGATTCTGCTGCATGTCTACGTGGTATCGAAATCGAAGCTGACGTAGTTCTAAAAGCGACAAAAGTAGATGGTGTATTTACTTCTGACCCTGTAGCAAACCCAGACGCAGAGTTGTATGATACGTTGTCTTACAACACGGTTCTTGATAAAGAACTTAAAGTAATGGACTTGGCTGCATTTACGCTAGCACGTGATCACAAAATGCCAATCCGTGTATTTAACATGAATAAACCAGGCGCACTACGTCGCGTGGTTATGGGTGAAACTGAAGGTACATTAATCAGCGACGCTGACTAATTTTTCGGGCTTACTGAGGTGTTGTACCTTGGCAAGCTTATCCTTATCACTCCAAATAAAAAGCTTTCTTGAAGAAAGAACATAATCAAGGTGAAATTGTGATTAACGAAATCAAAAAAGACGCTCAAGAGCGCATGGTAAAAAGTGTTGATGCACTAAAAAACAGCCTGCAAAAGATTCGTACAGGCCGTGCGCACCCGAGCCTACTTTCTGGTCTTACTGTTGAGTACTACGGTGCTCCAACGCCTTTGACTCAAGTAGCTAACGTTATCGCTGAAGATGCACGTACACTAGCTATTACAGTGTTTGATAAAACGCTGACTCCTCTAGTTGAAAAAGCAATCCTGACATCTGACCTAGGCCTAAACCCTATGTCTGCGGGTACAGTTATCCGTGTTCCACTTCCACCGCTAACGGAAGAGCGTCGTAAAGACCTAGTTAAAATCGTTCGTGGCGAAGCTGAAGGTGGCCGTGTTGCTATCCGTAACATCCGTCGTGACGCGAATGGCGATCTAAAAGCACTTCTTAAAGATAAAGAAATCTCTGAAGATGAAGATCGTAAAGCACAAGACGAAATTCAAAAGCTAACTGACGCTGCGGTTAAGAACGTAGACGAAGTTCTAGCTGTTAAAGAAAAAGAGTTGATGGAAGTTTAATTTTCCATATTCTTTTCTTTCCGGAAAAACGCTGTACTCACGGTGCAGCGTTTTTTTATGCTACTCTGTTCGACTATTAGAATTTGATTCACTCTTTTATGCATAATTCTCAAGCGTTCACAGACTCTCTTCCTAAACACATTGCTATCATTATGGATGGTAATGGTCGCTGGGCAAAAGCTCAGGGCAAGCCTCGCGTCTTTGGCCATAAAAACGGTGTTCAAGCCGTTCGTAAAACTATCTCTTCTGCAGCCAGACTTGGCATTAAAGCCGTTACTCTTTTTGCATTTAGTAGCGAAAACTGGCGTCGTCCTGAAGAAGAAGTCGGTATCTTGATGGAACTGTTTATTTCAGTGCTGTCGAGTGAAGTTAAAAAGCTTCATAAAAATAATCTACAACTTCGTGTTATTGGTGATAAAAGTCGTTTCAATGATCGACTACAAAAGAAGATAGAAGAAGCGGAAGCTTTGACTAGCACCAATACGGGTATGGTTATTAATATTGCAGCTAACTACGGCGGTAAGTGGGATATTCAGCAAGCAATGACCTCTATTGCTCAACAGGTAAAGTCTGGTGATATTAATGTAGATGACATTGATGAAGCTATGATTACACAGCACCTGACAATGGCAGATATTCCTGAAGTCGATCTACTTATCCGTACCAGTGGCGAATGCCGCATTAGTAATTTTATGCTTTGGCAGTTGGCTTACGCCGAAATGTATTTCACTGAACAATTCTGGCCAGACTTTAATGAAGACAGCTTAGTAGAAGCTGTGACTTGGTTTGTTAACCGTGAGCGTCGTTTTGGATGCACCGGTGAGCAAATTAAAGCTCTGATGGACAGTTAATAAGGATTTTTTGGTTTGAAACAACGAATTATTACGGCGTTGATTTTAGCTCCCCTAGTTATTCTAGGTATTTTCGAGTTATCACTTCCTACATTTATTCTTTCACTAGCGGTAATCTCGCTATTGGGTTTTTGGGAGTGGACTCAGTTTGTTGAAAGCAAATCACGTTATGTAGCGTTGATTCCAACGGTTGTGGTAAGTGCTGCAAGTTTTGCTTTTATCCCTTTTGATGCATTTAGCCTTAATAACTTGTCTACTGCTCACTACGCCATTCTAACGATTGGCTCGATTTGGTGGGTAATCGCGAGTGGCATGGCGGTGACTTATCCTAAGTCTATGCCTGCATGGAAAGACTCTTCTCTTCTTCGTCACGCCTTTGGTGTGCTGACTCTGCTGCCATTCTTCTGGAGTGTGGTTATCCTGCGTGCTAACGGTATCGATGCTGATCCTTACCACGGTGCTAAACTGGTGATGTTTGTTTGCTTGCTTGTTTGGGCTGCAGATAGCGGCGCATACTTTTCAGGAAAGAGTTTTGGTAAGCGTAAAATGGCACCAGCGGTAAGCCCTAATAAGACGATTGAAGGTCTTATCGGTGGCATTATTACTGCGGTGATCGTGGCTTGGATCTTTGCTGACTTGTTTGACATCCAATTCACAAGCCCACTTCACATGATTGTTATTACCCTTGTGACCGTTGTTATTTCTGTTCTAGGTGACCTTGTTGAAAGCATGTTTAAGCGTGTTTCTGGGGTGAAAGACAGCAGTAATCTGATTCCTGGTCATGGTGGTATACTAGATAGAATAGATAGCTTAACGGCTGCATTCCCTGTCTTTGCTCTGCTTTATTTAGCATTCTAATAAAAAAGGGCAGTGATTCTGCCCTTTATTACATTTCTACGGTCATATGTGATGCGAAATCTAACTATCCTTGGCGCTACCGGCTCAATTGGTGCAAGTACACTAAAAGTCGTTGAGCAAAACCCAGATCTCTATTCAGTGGTTGCACTGGCTGCAGGCTCGAATGTTGAAAAGATGCTGGCGTTAGTTGAAAAGTGGCAACCAAGCTATGTTGCTATGGCTTGCTCTGATGCAGCGTCTCAACTGACTGAAGTGTTGTCCGTGAGTTACCCTAACGTAAAAGTACTTTCAGGCACTGAAGGCATGTGTCAGGTTGCTTCTCTAGAGGAAGTGGACACGGTAATGGCCGCGATTGTTGGTGCCGCTGGTTTACTTCCTACTATGTCTGCGGTTAAAGCGGGCAAGCGTATCTTGCTTGCAAACAAAGAAGCTTTGGTGATGTCTGGGCAGTTGTTTATCGACGCCGTGGAAAAATACGGTGCAGAGCTGCTTCCTGTCGATAGCGAGCATAATGCTATTTTCCAATGCCTTCCGCAGAACGTACAAACTAACCTAGGCCGCTGTAACCTTGAAGAAAACGGCATTAACCATATTCTTCTGACTGGTTCTGGTGGTCCTTTCCGTTATACCGATGTGGCTGAACTCGAATCAGTGACTCCTGAACGCGCAATTGCACACCCTAACTGGTCTATGGGGCCTAAGATCTCTGTCGATTCTGCGACTATGATGAATAAAGGGCTAGAGTACATTGAAGCGAAATGGCTATTTAATGCTTCTCAGGAGCAGTTAAAGGTCATCATTCACCCGCAGTCTGTGATTCACTCGATGGTTCAGTACAAGGATGGCTCTGTGCTTGCTCAAATGGGCGAACCAGATATGGCAACGCCAATCGCTTTGACGATGTCTTACCCTAATCGTACCGAGGCGGGTGTTAAGCCTTTAGACTTTACTAAAGTGGGTGAGCTTACCTTCTTAGAACCAGATTTCAGTCGTTACCCGTGTTTGAGGTTAGCGATTGAAGCGTGCTACTTAGGTCAGCATGCGACAACAGCCATTAATGCAGCAAACGAGATCGCGGTCGATGCTTTCTTGAATAATCAGGTGAAGTTTACCGATATTGCTGTCATTAACGAACACGTTATGAGCAAAGTATGTGAACAACATAACTCTGAGGGTTTAGATAGCTTGGAAAGCCTTCTCGAGCTCGATAATATGTCTCGTCAAATAGCCATTCAATTTATTAAAGAGCAGCTAGCATGAGTGGAATTCTGTGGAACTTCGCATCTTTTATCGTAGCGCTTGGCATTCTGGTTGCTGTTCATGAGTTTGGACACTTCTGGGTCGCTCGTCGTTGTGGTGTGAAAGTTGAAAAATTCTCGATTGGTTTTGGTAAATCAATCTGGAGTAAAGTGGGCCGTGATGGTACTGAATACAGCTTGTCAGTGATTCCACTGGGCGGCTACGTTAAGATGCTCGATGGTCGTGTTGACGATCTTTCTGAAGATCAACAGCAATACGCTTTCGACAAGAAGCCGCTTTGGAAACGAACGGCGATTGTGGGTGCAGGCCCTGCATTCAATTTTATCTTTGCGGTGTTCGCGTATTGGTTAGTATTTTTGATTGGCGTACCCGCGGTTAAGCCCGTGATTGGTGAAGTCACTCCACAATCTATTGCTGCACAAGCCGGAATTGAAACTGGAATGGAACTTAAATCTATTTCAGGAATCAAAACCGCAGATTGGGAATCAGTCAATATGGGGTTGATATCGCACATTGGTGATCAATCCATGACAGTGACGGTTGCTTCTCAAGACGACATCGGCTTTGAGCAACAAATGACATTGGATATTTCAGACTGGTCGTTCAACCCAGAAACTGAATCTGCAATGACAACGCTGGGCTTTAGACCGTATTCTCCAGAGATATCGACCGTACTGGCTCAAATCATTGATGATGGCGCTGCATACGATGCAGGTCTTGAAGCTGGCGATAAAATTGTTGAGATTAACGGGCAACCTATTGAACAGTGGCAGTCGGTTGTTGAGTTAATTCGTGCTAATCCAATGACATCATTGGACTTGGTCGTATTGCGAAATGGTGCCGAGCAGTCATTGGTTATGACACCAAAAAGTCGAGAGCTTTCTGATGGTTCGACAATCGGCTATGCAGGTATTGCTCCGGAAGTCGCAGAATGGCCAGAAGATTATCGCTTTGAGTTACAATTTGGTGTAATTGAGTCTGTAGGAAAAGCATTTGATAAAACAGGTCAAATCATTGGATTGACACTGACAATGCTTAAGAAGCTCATCGTTGGTGATGTTGGCTTAAACAACTTGAGTGGCCCTATTTCAATCGCTAAAGGTGCAGGTACAACCGCCGATTATGGTCTGGTTTACTTCTTGGGCTTTTTGGCTCTGATTAGTGTTAACTTAGGGATTATTAATTTGGTTCCGCTGCCTATGCTTGATGGCGGACATTTGCTGTTTTTCGCTATTGAGGCCGTTACTCGTAAACCGGTACCTGAGAAAGTTCAGGAAATGGGATACAGAGTGGGAGGGGCAATCCTCTTCTCATTGATGGCTCTGGCAATATTTAACGATTTTACTCGTCTGTGAATGGTTTCTCACAGGCATTGGTAGTAGCAAGGAATAATTAGAATAAGTATGGCGATTAAGCAAATTCTGTTCGCAAGTCTATTGGCCACTAGTGTGGCTGCGAACGGAGCACAAAACTTTGTAGTTCAAGATATCAAGATCGAAGGTTTACAGCGTGTTGCACTTGGTGCAGCTCTACTGAAAATGCCAGTACGTATTGGCGATGAAGTGGATGAAAGCGATGTGTCTGAGATCATTCGTGCATTGTATGCTTCGGGCAACTTTGAGGACGTTAAAGTACTTCGTGATGAAGGTGTATTGATTGTTCAAGTTCAAGAACGACCGACCATCGCAAGCATCTCATTCTCTGGTAATAAAGCGATTAAAGAAGAACAGCTTCAGCAGAACCTAGATGCGTCTGGTGTTCGTGAAGGTGAAGCCCTTGACCGTACTACGCTGAGTAACATTGAAAAAGGCCTTGAAGATTTTTACTACAGTGTTGGTAAGTACAACGCGACAGTAAAAGCGGTTGTGACACCTCTGCCACGTAACCGTTCTGACCTTAAGTTTGTGTTTACTGAGGGCGTATCCGCTAAGATTCAGCAAATCAACTTTATCGGTAATGAAGTCTTCTCTGACTCTGAACTGCTTAGTCGTTTCAATCTGAATGTTGATGTTGCATGGTGGAATTTCCTTGCGGATGAAAAATACCAAAAGCAAGTATTAGCCGGTGATATCGAAGCGCTGAAATCTTACTACCTTGACCGTGGTTACCTTAAGTTTAAGGTTGACTCTACGCAGGTGGCGATCTCTCCAGACAAAAAAGGTGTTTACATCACGCTTGGCCTCGATGAAGGCGAAGCCTACACCGTTAAAGATGTCTCTTTCCGTGGTGAATTAATCGGTCGTGAGGCTGACTTCGAAGCGTTAGTGCCATTCGAAGACGGCGATACGTACAACGGTTCTTCGGTAACGTCTTTGGAAGAGAACGTAAAACGAATTCTTGGTGAATCTGGCTACGCGTACCCACAAGTTCGCACGATTCCTGAATTTGACGATGAGACCAAAGAAGTGTCGTTGGTTATCAATGTAGAAGCGGGCAGCCGTATCTATGTTCGTGATATTCGATTCACGGGTAACAACTCAACGAAAGACGAAGTACTGCGTCGTGAAATGCGTCAAATGGAAGGCAGCTGGCTTAACTCTAAGTCAATTGATACCGGTAAGAGCCGTCTTAACCGTTTAGGTTTCTTTGAAACGGTTGATGTACAAACAGTGCGTGTTCCTGGCAGTGAAGACCAAGTTGATTTGGTTTACAACGTTAAGGAAGCGAACTCAGGCAGTATCAACTTTGGTGTTGGCTACGGTACTGAATCAGGTGTTAGTTTCCAAGTTGGTTTGCAACAAGATAACTTTGCAGGTTCAGGTAACCGTGTTGGCGTAAGTGCCATGATGAATGATTACCAAAAGAACGTGAGCTTAGACTACCGTGACCCATACTGGAACCTTGATGGTGTGAGCTTAGGCGGTAAGATTTTCTACAACGAATTTGAAGCCTCTGAAGCGGGCATCGTCGACTATACCAACCAAAGTTACGGTACCAGCCTAACATGGGGTTTCCCTATGGATGAGCTGAACCGTATCGAGTTTGGTGTGGGCTATACGCACAACAAGATCGGTAACGTACCGACTTATATCCAAGTTGAACAGTTCGCGAGAAGTATCGACCAATACGGTGACGAGCACATCTTAACCGATGACTTCGATATCAATATTTCATGGACGCGTAACAATTTGAACCGTGGTTTCTTCCCAACTGAGGGTAACCACCAACGTGCTTTCGCTAAAATGACGGTACCAGGCTCTGATGCTCAGTACTTCAAAATGCAGTACGATGTAAAACATTACATCCCGCTGACCAAAAAGCATGAGTTCACACTATTGATGCGTGGCCGATTAGGCTATGGTAATGGTTATGGTCAAACAGATGGTAACGATAACTTGTTCCCATTCTACGAGAACTACTACGCAGGTGGTTTTACAACCCTACGTGGTTTTGGTTCTAACTCAGCTGGCCCGAAAGCCGTTTACGGAAGCAGCACAGGTAACAACCCAACCTACGATACCGCTACTGACGATTCAGTAGGTGGTAACGCGGTTGCTTTGGCAAGCTTAGAGTTAATTGTACCAACACCGTTTGCTTCTGATGAAGCGCGTAGCCAGATTCGTACCAGTGTCTTCTTCGATATGGCAAGTGTATGGGATACCGAGTTCGTAGACCGTGGCGCACCTAACAGTGGCGGCCAGTACTACTACGATTACTCTGATCCAACAAATTACCGTTCATCTTATGGTGCAGCCCTTCAATGGATGTCACCGATGGGCCCACTGGTTTTCTCTCTAGCGAAACCAATTAAAGTTTACGAAGGTGATGATGAGGAATTCTTCACATTCACCATTGGTAGAACTTTCTAATATTTAAAGGACAATATTTTGAAAAATATGATTAAAGCAGCAGGTTTAGGCCTTGTAGTTCTTAGCTCTTCTTTCTTTGCAACAGCTGCTGAAGCTGCGCAAAAAGTGGGTTATGTAAACACTGCACAAGTATTCCAGGCTCTACCTCAGCGTGAAGTTGTTCTTCAAAAAATGCAGGAAGAGTTCAAAGACAAAGCAGCTGAGCTACAGAGCATTCAAGCTGAAGCTAAAACGAAGATTGAAAAGCTTAAGCGTGATGGCGAGCTACTAGGTCCTGACGAAGTTGAGAAGCTACGTATCGAAGTAGGCCAACTAGACAGCAAGTACAAAATCAAAGCTCAAGCACTAGAAAAAGCAAGCCAACGTCGTGAAGCACAAGAGAAGCAGAAGCTATTCAAAGTGATTCAAGATGCTGTAACGAAAGTTGCAGAGAAAGAAGGCTACGACATGATCGTTGATATTCAAGCTCTGCAATACGGCAAGCCAGAATACAACATCTCTGAGAAAGTAATTAAAGCACTGAAATAAGTTTTATGAAGAATCTGACTTTAGCCGAATTGGCAACGATTACCGGGGGAGAGCTACACGGAGATGGTACAATTACCGTTTCAGCAGTCGCTCCGATGGATAAAGCGCAAGAAGGTAACATTACGTTCCTTTCTAACGTGAAGTACAGCAAGCACCTAGGTGACTGTAAAGCGTCCGCTATTATGGTTAAAGAGAGTGAGCGTGAACTGTGCAAGACTAACGTGATTGTGGTTAATGACCCTTATGTTGCTTTTGCTAAAGTTGCTCAAGCGCTTGATACTACTCCTGCTCCCGCAGCGGCTATTGCTGATTCTGCTTCAATCTCTAGCGAAGCAACCATTGGACAAAATGTGTCTATTGGCGCGAACGCTGTGATTGAGTCTGGTGTAGTACTTAGTGATGATGTGATCATCGGTGCTGGTTGCTTTATTGGTAAAAATGCAAAAATTGGCGCAGGCACTAAGCTGTGGGCTAACGTAAGTGTTTACCATGAAGTTGTGATTGGTGAAGGATGTCTGATCCAATCAAGTACTGTTATTGGCTCTGATGGCTTTGGCTATGCGAACGAGAAAGGTGAGTGGGTTAAGATCCCGCAAGTGGGTTCTGTTCGCATTGGTAACCGCGTAGAAATCGGCGCGTGTACTACCATTGACCGTGGTGCATTAGATGACACAATCATTGAAGATAACGTTATCTTAGATAACCAACTTCAAATTGCTCACAATGTTCACATCGGATATGGTTCTGCTCTTGCGGGTGGTACTATCATCGCAGGCAGCACGACGATAGGTAAGTACTGTATTATTGGTGGCGGCAGTGTGATTAATGGTCACATTGAAATCGTTGATGGCGTTACAATCACCGGTATGGGGATGGTAATGCGCAGCATCACTGAGAAAGGCATGTACTCTTCAGGTATTCCTTTACAGCCAAATAAAGATTGGCGTAAAACAGCAACGCGTGTTCATCGAATTGATGAAATGAACAAGCGTTTGAAAACCGTTGAAAAACTTATCGAGAAGAGCGCGGAATCATAATTCCAGCATTTCTAATAAAAGGCTCGCGTACAGCGAGTCTTTTTCGTTTATAATCCTTCTAATTAAATAAAGAATATATATAGGAATACGACTTTGACTACTGAACAGACAACGATGAACATTACTGAAATTCAGGAACTATTACCTCATCGCTACCCATTCTTAATGGTTGATCGTGTGACTAGCTTTGAAAAAGAAAAAACACTGACCGCAATTAAGAATGTCTCTGTTAACGAACCTCAGTTCACAGGCCACTTCCCTCAGCTTCCTGTATTTCCAGGCGTGTTGATCTTAGAGGCAATGGCACAAGCAACAGGCCTTCTAGCATTCAAATCTTTCGGTGCGCCTTCTGGCAACGAGTTGTACTACTTTGCTAGCGTAGATAAAGCTAAATTCCGTAAGCCAGTAGTACCAGGTGACCAACTGGTTATCGAAGTTGAATTCTTAAAAGAACGTCGTGGCATCGCATCGTTTAATGGTGTTGCTAAGGTTGACGGCGTAGTTGTATGTTCAGCTGAACTTAAATGTGCTCGTAGAGAGTTTTAATATGATTCATGAAACAGCGAAAATTCACCCGGCAGCAGTAATCGAAGGTGATGTAACTATCGGTGCTAACGTGACGGTTGGGCCTTTCACTTACATTGCTGGTAACGTGACCATTGGAGACGACACTGAAGTGATGTCGCACGTTGTGATCAAAGGTCACACAACCATTGGTAAAGAAAACCGTATCTTCCCACACGCTGTTATCGGTGAAGAAAACCAAGATAAGAAATACGGCGGCGAAGACACAACAGTTGTGATCGGTGATCGCAACGTAATTCGTGAAGCGGTTCAAATCCATCGTGGTACGGTTCAAGACAAAGCAACCACAGTGATTGGTGATGACAACTTACTTTGTGTTAATGCTCACGTAGCGCACGATGTTATTGTTGGTAACCACACTCACATTGGTAACAACGCTATTCTTGGCGGTCATGTAACGGTTGGCGACTACGCTGGTGTTATGGCACTTTCTGCGATTCACCCATTCTGCTCAATTGGTGCTTACGCATACATTGGTGGCTGTTCTGCAGTTGTTCAAGATGTACTGCCGTACGTGCTTGCACAGGGTAACCACGCGGCTCCATTCGGCCTTAACCTAGTAGGCTTGAAGCGTAACGGATTTGAGAAACCAGAAATTCGTGCACTACAGAAAGCGTACAAAGAGTTATACCGTTCAGGTAAAACACTTGAAGAAGCGAAAGCGGCTTTAGTTGAAATGGCGAAAGAGTTTACTTCGGTTACTCCTATGCTAGAAATGCTAGAGAACTCTGAGCGCGGTATTATTCGTTAATACTTGATATGATTGTTTACCAATCATATCAAGTACGACAATAATGACTTAATCAGATTGGTATAACAAAAAGATCGCTAATCATTAGGCGATCTTTTTTGTTTTAGGCAAGAAGGGAATTGGAAAACTATGGCACAGCAAGAAACAGCAACCAACAGCACGGACTTTGTTTCGAATGAACCACTGCGCGTAGGTATCGTTGTCGGAGAACTCTCTGGTGACACGCTTGGCGAAGGTTTTATCAAAGCAATCAAATCGCAGTACCCGAACGCTGAATTCGTGGGTATTGGCGGACCAAAAATGAAGGCGCTTGGTTGTGAGTCTCTTTTCGAGATGGAAGAGCTGGCTGTCATGGGCTTAGTTGAAGTACTTGGCCGTTTACCTCGCTTATTAAAAGTGAAAGCAGAGCTGGTAAAGTATTTCACTCAAAACCCGCCAGATGTGTTTGTGGGTATCGATGCGCCTGACTTCAACCTAAGACTTGAACTCGATCTTAAGAACGCCGGCATTAAAACAGTTCATTACGTGAGCCCTTCCGTGTGGGCTTGGCGTCCTAAACGTATCTTTAAAATCGACAAAGCAACCGACTTGGTTTTGGCCTTCCTGCCATTTGAGAAAGCGTTTTATGATAAATACAACGTTGCCTGTGAGTTTGTTGGTCACACGTTGGCAGACGCGATTCCTTTAGAGCCAAGTAAACAAGATGCTCGAGAGCTGTTAGGTCTTGATCAAGACAAGCAGTGGTTAGCCGTACTGCCGGGCAGTCGTGGCGGTGAGATGGGTTTGATTGCTCAGCCATTTATCGAAACTTGCCAGCGTATTAAGCAGAAGTATCCGGATATCAACTTTGTTGTTGCGCTCGTTAACGAGCAACGTAAAAAGCAGTTTACTGAAATCTGGCAATCGACCGCACCTGAGCTTGAATTCACGTTAGTCGAAGATACGGCAACCAACGTGATTACCGCTGCTGATTCTGTGCTTTTGGCTTCAGGTACCGTGGCTCTCGAATGTATGTTGCTTAAACGCCCTATGGTGGTTGGTTACAAAGTAAATAAGCTGACGGGTTACATTGTTAAGAAGTTGGCGATCACTGAGTTTGTGTCACTGCCGAATATTTTGGCCGGTGAAGAGATCGTGAAAGAGCATATTCTTGAAGAGTGTCACCCAGACTTTTTGTTCCCGTCTGTCGATAAAATGCTATCAGCCGATAACAGTGCCTTGATCGAACGCTTTACCGAGATGCATCACTGGATCCGTAAAGACGCAGACAAACAAGCCGCTAACGCAGTATTGAAATTGATTGACCGACCTTTTGTTGAAGCATAAAGCGCTTACTTACAGAATATTAAGAGATTAGTTATGGCAGTAAAAGAGAAAAAAGAGCTTCCTCCATTTGAATACCCGCAAGGCTACCAGCTGTTTGCTGGCGTGGATGAAGTAGGACGTGGCCCTTTGGTTGGCGACGTGGTGACTGCTGCGGTTATCCTCGATCCAAACAACCCAATCGAAGGCTTAAACGATTCAAAAAAACTGTCTGAGAAAAAGCGCCTTGCTCTGCTTCCTGAAATTAAAGAGAAAGCATTGGCGTGGTCGGTTGGTCGTTGTTCACCACAAGAAATTGATGAGTTGAACATCCTGCAGGCAACCATGGTCGCCATGCAGCGCGCTATCGCTGGGTTGAGCGTTCAGCCTGACATGGCACTGATCGATGGTAACCGTGTTCCTCAACTTCCAATGGACGGTCTGGCTATTGTAAAGGGCGATTTACGAGTAGCAGAGATCAGTGCGGCGTCTATTATCGCTAAAGTGGTTCGCGACCAAGAGATGGAAGAACTCGACAAACTGCATCCAGAGTTTGGTTTTGCTAAGCATAAAGGTTACCCGACCAAAGCGCATTTCGAAGCGATTGAAAAACATGGTGTAACCGAGCATTACCGAAAGAGCTTTAAGCCAGTAAAACGTATTCTTGGCATAGACTAGAGCTTTACGTTAACTAGAGCTTAGCATCGAATAAAGTTGCTAACTTGTATTAGAAAAAAATAGAATACACACAGTTGTAATCCTAGGCTCAAACCTAGAACTCAGGAAAAATAATGTCAGATCCAAAATTTGTTCACCTACGCGTACACAGTGACTTTTCGATGGTGGATGGCCTATCCAAGGTGCCACCATTAGTTAAAAAAGTCGCTGAAATGGGTATGCCTGCTCTAGCATTGACCGACTTTACCAACCTGTGTGGTTTGGTGAAGTTTTACGGTACTGCCCATGGGTGTGGGGTTAAACCTATTATTGGTGCTGACTTCTTGATGCAGTCTCCGGATTTTGGCGATGAATTAACCAAGCTCACTGTTATTGCAACGAATAATAAAGGTTATAACAACCTAACATTATTGATTTCAAAAGCTTACCTTCGTGGTCATGTTCAACATCAGCCTGTTATTGATAAAGAGTGGCTGATTGAACATGCCGAAGGCCTGATCATTCTATCGGGTGCGAAGGAGGGTGAGATCGGTAAGGCGCTGCTGAAAGGCAATCGAGAGTTGGTTGCAAGCAGCGTTGAGTTTTACAAAACACATTTCGCAGACCGTTTTTACCTTGAGCTGATTCGTACTGGGCGCCCGGATGAAGAGTCTTATCTGCACTTTGCGCTAGAGCTTGCTGAACAAGAAGACCTGCCTGTTGTCGCGACCAACGAAGTGGTTTTCATTTCTGAAGACTTGTTTGATGCCCATGAAATTCGTGTGGCGATTCACGACGGTTTTACAATGGTTGATCCGCGTCGACCGAAAAACTATAGCTCACAACAATACTTGCGTAGTGAAGAAGAGATGTGTGAGTTGTTCTCAGACATCCCTGAAGCACTGGAAAACAGTGTCGAAATTGCTAAGCGTTGTAACGTAACAGTTCGACTGGGCGAATACTTCTTACCTAACTTCCCAACGGAAGGTTTGGCGATTGAAGACTTCTTGATTAAAAAATCAGAAGAAGGCCTTGAGCGTCGTTTAGCGTTTCTATTCCCTGATGAGAAAATTCGAGCTGAACGCAGACCTGAATACGATGAGCGACTTAAGATTGAACTTGAAGTTGTCAACAATATGGGGTTCCCGGGTTACTTCTTGATCGTAATGGAGTTCATCCAGTGGTCAAAAGATAACGACGTACCAGTAGGTCCGGGTCGTGGTTCTGGTGCCGGTTCTTTGGTGGCTTACGCATTGGATATCACCGATCTTGATCCACTTGAATATGACTTGCTGTTCGAACGTTTCTTGAACCCAGAACGTGTATCTATGCCCGATTTCGATATCGACTTCTGCATGGATAAACGCGACCAAGTTATTGATCACGTAGCCGAGATGTACGGTCGTGATGCTGTTTCTCAGATCATCACCTTTGGTACCATGGCGGCAAAAGCGGTAATCCGCGATGTAGGCCGTGTATTGGGCCACCCGTTTGGTTTCGTCGATCGAATTTCAAAGCTTGTACCGCCAGACCCGGGTATGACGCTAGAGAAAGCATTCCTTGCTGAACCTGCATTGCCAGAGCTTTACGATGGCGATGAAGAAGTTCGTGAGCTGATTGATAAGTGTCGCATCCTTGAAGGTTGTACGCGAAATGCCGGTAAGCACGCAGGTGGTGTTGTTATCTCACCCACCACGATCACCGATTTTGCGCCAATCTATGCCGATGCAGAAGGTAACTTCCCAGTAACGCAATTCGATAAGAATGACGTTGAAACCGCCGGTTTGGTTAAGTTCGACTTCTTGGGTCTACGTACTCTGACCATCATCGATTGGGCGTTAGGCCTTGTAAACCCTCGCCTGAAGAAAGAAGGCAAAGAGCCGGTTCGTATCGAGTCGATTCCTCTTGATGACCAAGCGTCATTTAACCTATTACAAAATTCTGAAACCACCGCGGTATTCCAGCTGGAATCGCGTGGTATGAAAGACCTGATCAAACGTCTACAACCGGACTGTTTTGAAGATATTATCGCATTGGTAGCCTTGTTCCGTCCGGGTCCTCTGCAATCAGGCATGGTAGATAACTTTATCGACCGTAAGCACGGCCGAGAAGCGGTTTCATACCCAGATGAAACGTGGCAGCACGAATCGCTTAAAGAGACACTAGAACCTACGTACGGCATCATCCTGTACCAAGAACAGGTAATGCAAATCGCACAGATCCTCGCTGGTTATACGCTTGGTGGAGCGGATATGTTGCGTCGTGCGATGGGTAAGAAAAAGCCAGAAGAGATGGCAAAGCAGCGTGGTACCTTTAAAGAGGGTGCTGAAGCCAATGGTGTTGATGGCGAGCTGGCCATGAAGATCTTTGACTTGGTAGAGAAATTTGCGGGCTACGGCTTTAACAAATCTCACTCCGCAGCATATGCACTGGTTTCTTATCAAACGCTATGGCTGAAAACGCACTACCCAGCGGAATTTATGGCTGCGGTAATGACGGCAGATATGGATAACACCGAGAAGGTTATTGGCCTTGTTGATGAATGTTTCCGTATGAAGCTCAAGCTTTTACCACCAGATATCAACTCGGGTCTGTACCGCTTTAACGTGGATGAAGATGGCGCGATTGTTTATGGCATCGGTGCGATCAAAGGGGTCGGTGAAGGCCCTATTGAAGCGATTATTGAAGCGCGAAATAAAGGTGGTTACTTTAAAGACTTATTCGACTTCTGTGCACGTCTTGATCTGAAGAAGGTTAATAAACGTGTTATCGAAAAGTTGATTCTATCCGGAGCCTTAGATAGATTAGGTCCTCACCGAGCGGCGATGATGGCATCTTTGAAAGATGCGGTGAAGGCAGCGAGTCAACATCACCATGCCGAGTCTTTTGGTCAATCTGATATGTTTGGCGTGTTGACCGACGCTCCGGAAGAGGTTGAACACAAGTATACCCAAGTGCCTAAATGGCCTGAGAAGATTTGGCTTGAGGGTGAACGTGAAACGCTTGGTTTGTATTTAACGGGTCACCCGGTTAACGCTTACATCAAAGAGTTAGCGAAATACACTAGCTGTCGTTTGAAAGATGCCACGCCAACGCGTCGTGACCAATCACTAACAATTGCAGGCTTGGTGATTGCTGCGAGAGTGATGACAACGAAGCGCGGCACGCGAATTGGTTTGATGACACTTGATGACCGTTCGGGCCGAATGGAAGTGATGTTGTTCTCGGATGCGCTCGATCGCTACGCAGAATTGCTCGAAAAAGACAAAATTGTGGTCGTTTCCGGACAGGTCAGCTTTGATGATTTCAATGGCGGGCTTAAAATGTCCGCGCGCGAGGTCATGGACTTAGGAAGCGCCCGTGAGAAATATGCTCGTGGGGTGTCGATATCTATCGACCAATCCCAAATTAACGGTCAATTTTTTGAACGCTTTAGTCAAATCTTAGAACCTTATAGAGCCGGAACGGTCCCAGTCAATGTATACTACCAGCGTGCCGACGCTAGAGCGCGGTTAACATTGGGCACAGAATGGCGCGTGACGCCAAGTGATACATTACTAGACGAATTAAAACAGCTGCTTGGAAATAGCCAAGTAGAACTCGAATTTAACTAAAATTTAGCTTCGCGAATGCGGAGCTGAATCAACAAGGATTCATAGATGAGCCTGAACTTTCTAGAATTTGAAAAGCCTATCGCTGAACTTGAAGCAAAAATCGAAGCGCTACGTGACGTTTCGCGTCACGGTGGTGACACAGCGGTAGATCTAGACAAAGAAATCGAACAACTAGAGAAAAAAAGCTTAGAGCTTAAACAGAAAATCTTTAGTGACTTAGGTGCATGGCAGGTAGCTCAACTTGCTCGTCACCCTCAACGTCCTTACACCAAAGATTACCTGGAGCATGCATTCACAGAGTTTGAAGAGATGGCGGGCGATCGCGCTTACGCTGACGACAAAGCTATTGTGGGTGGTATGGCTCGTCTAAATGGCCGTCCTGTTATGGTTATTGGTCACCAGAAAGGTCGTGAGACTAAAGAGAAAGTGATCCGTAACTTTGGTATGCCAAAGCCAGAAGGTTACCGTAAGGCGCTACGTCTAATGGAAACTGCTGAGCGTTTCAACATGCCTATTATTACTTTCATCGACACAGCGGGCGCATACCCAGGTGTTGGTGCTGAAGAGCGTGGTCAATCTGAAGCTATCGCTAAAAACCTAAAAGTGATGGCTGGCCTTTCAGTTCCTGTTATCTGTAACGTTGTGGGTGAAGGCGGTTCTGGTGGTGCACTAGCGATTGGTGTTGGTGACTACGTGAACATGCTTCAGTACTCTACGTACTCAGTAATCTCTCCAGAAGGTTGTGCTTCAATCTTATGGCGCGATTCAGATAAAGCACCACAAGCAGCTGAAGCGATGGGCCTGATTGCTCCTCGTCTTAAAGAGCTTGAGCTTATCGACGAAATCATTCCTGAGCCTCTAGGTGGCGCGCACCGCGACCCTGCACAAACCGCTCAAAACATGAAAGACATGTTAGTTAAACAGCTAGAAGAGCTAGAGCAGTTTGATAACGAAACGCTGCTTGAGCGTCGTTACCAGCGTCTAATGAGCTACGGCTACTGCTGATAACTTGCCTTAGCGATAAGGCTAGCTATACGAACAAATGATGAAAGGGTTGGACTCAGTGCCAACCCTTTTTTATTATTAAAACATTATCCCTTAACACACGATCTCTTGGTTTATTAGCCTCATGACACACTTAATTGATACCTTCACATCTGTACTTGATCAAAGCGCGCTTAAGCCTTGTCGGTTGATCGTCGCTTTCAGTGGTGGTGTCGATTCACGAGTGTTGTTGGAGTTGGCTGCCCAATTCGCTAAGTCCCATCACATCGATTGCTGTGCGGTACATGTTCACCACGGCTTAAGCAACAATGCTGATTATTGGGCAGAGCAGTGCAAAACATGGTGTGATGCTGTGTCGGTATCCTTGTTCATTGAACGAGTCTCGCTAGATATTAGCCGTGGAGAAAGCGTTGAAAAGCTGGCTCGAGACGCGCGATACCAAGCCCTTAAAAAGCATATTAGACAAGGTGATGTGTTAGTGACAGGCCAGCACATCGATGACCAAGTCGAGACCTTCTTGTTAGCTCTTAAGCGTGGCAGTGGTCCGAAAGGGCTCTCTTCAATGGCGAAAGTGATGCCATTTTCAGGTGCTCATATCGTTCGCCCACTGCTGTCGGTGACGAGAACGGATATTGAAGGGGCGGCGCGCGATATGGCTTTAACTTGGATAGAAGATGAGAGTAATCAAGACGTTCGCTTTGACCGTAATTTTATTCGTCATCAAGTCACTCCGACACTGACCGAGCGTTGGCCTAGTTTTCGAGAATCGGTCAGTCGTAGTGCTCAGCTATGTGCAGAGCAAGAGTTACTGTTGGATGAGTTGTTAGAATCTCACTTACAACAAGCTTTGACTGAGAAGCATAGCTTAAGTATTGAGGTATTATCTCAGCACTCTGATTTACTGCGTGCACGCTTATTAAGAATGTGGCTGAGCCGCTGTAATCAACCAATGCCGAGCCAAAAGCAGCTCAAACTTATATGGGATGAGGTGGCATGTGCTCAGGCAGACGCCAACCCTAAGCTGGTGTTGAATGAGGTTGAGGTTAGACGTTTTAATCATCAGCTCTATGTCGTCAAAGAGACCAAAGACTTGTCGAACTGGCAAAGTGATATCTCGATGGAAGAGAGCTTAGTTTTGCCTGACGGTTTAGGGGAACTACACTTAACTTCAGCGGCGAGTGATGGTGTATCTAACCACTGTGATGCGCAACATTTTAGTCTCAACACAACGAGAGGAACACTGCGAGTGATATTTAACCCTGAGGGATTGTCAGCACACCCTGTTGGGCGCGGTCATAGCAGGAAGCTTAAGAAGTTGTTTCAAGAGTACCAAGTACCCAGTTGGTTAAGACGCAGAACGCCGATATTAATGGATGGCGATCGAGTGATCGCTGTTTTAGGCTTATTCGTAGATAAAAACTACGAAGGTCAAGATTGTGAAGCGCTTTGGAGCAAGTAGAAAAAGTTTATGTCACAATTCACCGTCACTTTAATAAAAATAATTAATGGAATATGCAATGAAGAAAATTACACTAGGATTAGTTCTTGGATTTGGACTATTGAGTGGTAACGCTCTGGCGGCTGATGTTGCTGCGGGTCAAGCTAAAGCAGCAATCTGTGCGGCATGTCATGGTGCAGACGGTATCGCAGTGATCCCTGGCTATCCAAACCTTAAAGGTCAAAACGAGCAATACATCGCTTCATCAATTAAGGCCTATAAGAATGGCCAGCGCACCGGCGGTTTGGCCGCTGTAATGCAGGCTCAAGCTTCAATGCTGAGTGATGAAGACATCGCGAATCTAGCCGCTTACTACGCAAGCCTTAAGTAAAACCTTCTCAAAGCGCTGATTAAACAAGATGATAAATTTCGAGCCAGAGCTTTAAAGCTCTGGCTTTTTTCATTGAATGTTTACTATAGCTAACCGATAATGAGCCATTCGCACAGTTTAAGGGATGAACATGAAAAAGATTGAAGCCATTATCAAGCCATTCAAACTTGATGATGTACGTGAAGCACTTGCAGAAGTGGGTATTACGGGTATGACAGTATCTGAAGTTAAAGGCTTTGGACGTCAAAAAGGTCATACTGAGCTATACCGCGGCGCAGAGTACATGGTCGACTTTTTACCTAAAGTGAAACTAGAAATCGTTGTGACCGACGAAGTGGCTGACCAATGTGTTGATACCATCATTGAGACGGCTCAAACAGGTAAAATTGGTGACGGTAAGATCTTCATTACTGAAGTTGAACGTGTGGTACGTATTCGTACTGGCGAAGAAGACGAAGACGCCGTATAAAAAAACTATTACCCTAAAAGGAGCGTTTATCGCTCCTTTTTCATCTCTGGTAGGGTGCTGTATGTTTAAGAAAACCATCATTGTTATCACGTTATTGATAACGCTTGCTGTCGTTAGTTTTCATTTTATCTTCGTGATCCCGAATAAACCCAACCTGATCATTTCCTCTCAAAGTACCAGTAACGACATCTACAGTTGCTACCAAAACTCTGCACCGAAAGCGATTGATGTGTCTGATGGCTTAGACATTACGGTGTGGAATATCTACAAGCAAAACCGAAATAATTGGCAGAGTGAGTTAAATAAGCTGTCGGCAGGTAGCGATTTAGTCTTGCTGCAAGAAGCGAGTATGACAGAAGGACTTCGCCAATGGGTAATGAGCGGACAGTGGGGAAGCACACGTGTTAATGCGTTTGAGGCCTTTGAGCAAAGTGCTGGGGTACTCAACCTAGCAACCCATTTACCGATTGAAGCGTGTGCTTATACTCATGAAGAACCTTGGCTTCAACTGCCTAAATCGGCGCTTTGGTCGCGTTACCAACTAAACAATGGCGAAGAGCTGGCTGTGATTAATATCCACGCTGTGAACTTTACCTTTGGTACGGAAGATTACGAGGCTCAGCTCAAGAGCTTAACTGACAATCTGCAAAAGTATCGTGGGCCGGTTATTTTTGCTGGGGACTTTAATAGCTGGAGTGAAGCTCGCTTTGCTGTATTGAAAGATGCGTTGGAGAAGGTTGGTTTGACGGAAGTTGCCTTTGAGCCAGATAACAGAACTCAGTTCATTACAGGACTGGTGCTCGACCATGTGTTCTATCGAGGGCTAGAGGTAGAAAAAGCAAAAGCGCCCATTACGGACGCTTCTGATCATAACCCTATGCGAGTGACCTTTAAGGCTAAATAGTGATTAGCTATTAGTCATTGGAACTTAACCATTCGCACGGTGGTTACCTTGGGAAATCTAACGGAACAATAGGCTAGAGAGTCTTCGCTAGCCTTATCTCTTCTACTTAAAAGATTAAAATGTAGAGCGCCCAGATTAGGTAGTAGCCAACCCATGGTAAGCCTGAAATCACAAGCGCTTGCCCGCGTTCAAACTCAGTCCACGTTAATACCGCAGCATAACCTAGCACGATGTACCATGGCAGAAGCAGTGGTAATGAGCTAGCAAACTGTGACCAATCATTAGTTAGCGGTAACTTGATCAAGCCATTTAAGCTGTTCAAGTCGGCAGCGTAGTTCATCACATGTCCATGCTTGAGTATCAGGCTTGCGTAGCTTGCTACATCACCTAAAACAGCTGGGAATATAACAACCGATGCCGCTGCAAACCATCGCCAAAAGCTGTGCTGATGTTGGCTTGGCTTGGTTGCTAGGTTAAACCAGAATGCCAATAGAACGATGGTTAATGTTCGGCCAAATACGTCGCTGATGATTTCACTTGCGAGTAAGGTATTGCTGTCAAGTAACGCCAATTGGTCAGGGTTCGTTTGAGCCAGTTGCTGCGAGAGCTCCGCACTTAACCATGCAAAATCTACATTCGAAAAATAAGCACCCCAAAACAAAAATGGGCTGAGCATTAATACGACGTAGGGTTGCCATCCCCAAGCACTTCGTTGATAAAGCGCTAAGAAACAAGCTGTTGGCGAACGGAATATATCCAACAGCATGACGAGTGGGTTACTTGACGGGTTCATACACTTACCTTAGTTACATCAACATACAGCTTCAGTTTTTGTCCTGGCTGTAGGTATTTTTTGTTCTGCAAAGTGTTCCATTTTACAACATCTGTACTTTTTACTTTGAACTTTGATGCAATACCGCTGACTGTGTCACCTGATCTTACGTTATAAAAGATCGTACGGATGATGGCGCCGTCTGAGCCGTTCTTCCAAATGACCAGTTCTTGACCAACTCTAAGCGTGTCGCGTGGTCCCATGCCATTCCACTTAGCCAGTGATTGATGAGAGACCTTATTTGCGCGTGCAATCGTCCATAGGCTGTCACCACTTCTTACAGTATGGCTGAGCTTATATTGACCACGACTCTTCGACTGTGTGCTTGCTAGGCGGTTTGAGGCGCTTAGGGCGTATGTCTTGTCGTCTTTGGTGGATGTTGGGATAAGTAAGTGCTGGCCAATACGAATATTGTTGTTGCTCAAACCGTTTGCAGAGCGGATCACTTTGCTGGTGGTGTTATATTTGCTTGCCAGTACGCTAATGCTGTCACCAGATTGAACCTTGTAACGCACCAACTTCATGCCTTTGCCTTTATTGGCAGCGACTTCTTTGTTGAATTTCTCAACTGAATCTAAAGGAAGTAATAGTTGTTGGTGTTTCTCTGGTGCCGTTGCCCATTGGTTGTAAGCCGGGTTGTAACCTTGAAGTTCTTTGACAGGAATGCCTGCGTAGTTCGCAGCAATGGCTAAATCAAGCTGTTCTTCAGGGTTAACCAGAGTCAGCACTGGCTTATTCGGGATCGCCGGAATATCGATGCCATACTTTTCTTGGTTGGCAATGACATCTGCTAGAGCAAGCAGTTTAGGTACATAGCTGCTGGTCTCTTTTGGTAAGTCCAAAGAGAAAAAGTCGATTGGCTTGCCAAGCTTCTTGTTCTTGCGGATTGCGCTGTTTACTCGACCACCACCACTGTTATAGGCAGCAATCGCATGATTCCAGTCGCCATCGAAACGTCGGTTAAGATCTGAGAGGAAGTCCAATGCGGCGTCGGTAGAGGCGGCAACATCGCGGCGGCCGTCATACCAAAAGTTCTGTTCAAGCCCGTAGTCTTTGCCAGTGCCTGAAATGAATTGCCATAGACCAGCAGCACTGCCATGAGAGTAGGCAAACGCATCGAAAGAGCTTTCTACAACGGGTAGTAGTGCCAATTCTAGTGGTAAGCCTTTTTCTTCAATCTTAGTCGTGATCAGATACAAGAAAGGTTCAGCACGCTTTGATACTGTTTTTAGATGACTCGGGTGCTTGAGATACCAAGTTCGGTAGTAGTCGACCTTCTTTTGGTCTGGCACTTCCATTTCAAGTTGCATCGCAATGCGTTTCCAAACATCTTCTTGTGTTTGTGGAGTAACGACAGGTGCTTCAACTTTTTGATCTTCTTTGGCTGTTGCTTCTGATGAAACGTTCGCTTGAGAAACTTCTTTAGTAGGAGATGTGTTGGTTTGCTCGGAAGCTTGGTCTGGATTCTCTGACTGAGTTAATTGGCAACCAGAAAGTAGTAATACCAAAGCCCAGCTGTACTTAACTCGCATGTTACAGCCTTTTTAATTAACGGCCGATGATAATACTTGCCACCCCCTATGAGTGACAAGTCTGTATTTGTTAAAATTCGTTCTTCCACGCACGTAAAGCGGTGAATACCGATAAAGGATCGGTCTGCTCGGTGCGATTAGACACTGATTTCACTACACTTGGCTCGGTATAGCGCAGGAAGGGGTTCACAAACTTCTCTTGTCTCAAATTTGTGGGGATGGTCGACTTATTTTGAGCGCGAAGTCGGTTCACTTGGTCGCGATATTGCTGCAAATGTTGGTTATCAGGCTCTACGGCTAATGCGAAAGCGATATTGGCTGCAGTGTACTCATGTGCACAATAAACTTCGGTTTCTTGAGGCAGAGCCGTGATCTTATTCAGTGCATCGAACATCTGTTGTGGTGTGCCTTCCATGATTCGGCCACAGCCCGCAGAGAACAACACATCACCACAAAACAGTTTGGCATCGCCCACATAACCAATATGACCCGCAGTATGGCCACTGAGCCCTAGGACGAGGAATACTTCGCCAAACAGTTCTAATTGATCACCATCATCGACCGGATGAGTTAAGGTAGGGATAGGTTCATTCCTTGGACCGACAACATCCACGCCGGGAAATTGTCTAACGAGTTCTGGAACACCACCAATGTGATCGTGGTGGTGGTGTGTAATCAAGATTGCATCTAAAGTTAGCTCATGGTGTGCCAAGTACTCTAATACTGGAGCCGCATCACCAGGGTCGACGACAGCACAACGGCGATCGCTATTTTGAATCAGCCAGATGTAATTGTCGTTAAATGCAGGTATGCTTTTGATATGTAACATTATTGGTTCTCCAGTCACTATTAGTGCGACAGAATAAGTGAGACAGATTATTGATGAAGCCAGCACGTAGCAGAAAGAAGTTTGAACGTCCTTACACTTGGGCGCAATTGCACAATGGGGACTGGTTGAGAGAATCTATTCAAACTCGACTCGATGAGTGGTGCCCAAAGCTATTTGGTTACCATATGCTCAAGCTCGGTGGCCTCAGTAGTGAGATTTCTAGCTGCACATGCAACATTCAACATCAAGTAAACCTAGATATCCAGAACCCATTACATAATGTGATAGCGGATGGCTATAATTTACCCTTTTTGGAGAAAAGCTTTGATGTTGTAGTACTGAGTCATCAGCTAGATTATAGCAATGACCCGCATCGCTTATTGAGAGAAGTCGATCGAGTGATGATGGACGATGGCTATATCATTATCACGGGCTTCAACCCAATCAGTGTCACTGGGCTTGCCAGTTTGATGCCTTGGCGAAAGAACAGCTTGCCTTGGAGTGGGCGTATGTACACGCCAAGTCGAATTAAAGACTGGTTAGGTGTACTTAACTATGAAGTAATTCATTGTGACACCTACGCGCTGTTTCCGATGAGTAAGTATCAAGCGATGTGGACGTGGTTGGAGAACAGCTTAGGTGGTTGTGCATCCTTCGCCGGAAGCCAATACTTTATTGTTGCTCGTAAGCGTACTTACCCGCTAAAACCCATCAAACCACATTGGCACCTTAAGCGACGTTTCTCGCCTGTTGGGGCAAGTTTTAGAACCAATACGCGCCGTACAATGGATTCAGCCAAAGCGTCATATCCGCTAAAAACAGAAAAAGCCGATTAGTTGTCGGCTTTTCATCTATCAATTCGATTGAGAAATTGTCAATTAGTTTAAGAAATTATAAATCGCTTTCTGAAATGTGCGTCTAATTAAAAAGACGATTAGCTTGGTTGATAGCCCGTATCTTCTAGAGTCGGATTCTCCGCTGCATTTCGCGCTAAATCATCACACATTTCGTTTTCTCTGTGTCCGGCGTGTCCTTTTACCCAGCGCCAATCAACGTTATGGCGAGCGGTTTCTTTATCGAGCCTTTGCCACAGATCGGCATTTTTAACCGGTTTCTTGTCGGCTGTTTTCCAGTCACGCTTTTTCCAGTTATGAATCCACTGTGTGATGCCTTGACGCACGTATTGGCTATCTGTGGTCAGAATCACAGAGCAAGGTTCTTTGAGGGCTTGGAGAGCAACGACAGCGGCGAGCATTTCCATACGGTTATTGGTTGTTAGCGTGAAACCTTCTGCTAGCGTCTTCTCGACTTTTTTGTAGCGAAGTACGATGCCATAGCCGCCGGGACCAGGGTTGCCTAAACAAGAACCATCAGTGAAAATTTCAACTTGTTTCGTCATGATTTGATACTATTACCTCAAGCACATTATCGGCATAGTCTGACACAGTTATCCTTATGAATACCAGTAGCACTCCAGAACAAAGCACGAACGAAAAAAACAGTTCGAACGAAAATAAGCGCATTGTTGTACTCGATACCGAAACCACCGGTATGAATACAGAAGGTGGCCCTCACTATATGGGTCACCGCATCGTTGAAATTGGTGCAGTAGAGATCATCAACCGTAGGCTGACCGGGCGTCATTTCCACGTCTACATCAAGCCCGATCGTGCGATTCAAGAAGAGGCGATTGGCGTTCACGGTATTACCGATGAATTCTTGATTGATAAGCCTGAATACCAAGACATTCATAAAGAGTTTCTCGACTTTATCAAAGGTGCGGAGCTGGTGGCTCATAACGCGCCCTTCGATACGGGCTTCATGGACTATGAGTTTGAGAAGCTCAACCCAGCGATAGGTAAAACGGATGACTACTGTAAAGTTACCGATACCTTGGCAATGGCGAAGAAGATATTCCCAGGTAAAAGAAACAACCTAGATATCTTATGTGACCGTTACGGTATCGATAACTCGCACCGTACTCTCCACGGCGCATTGCTCGATGCGGAGATCCTAGCCGACGTCTACTTATTGATGACGGGTGGTCAAACTTCGCTGCAATTTAACGCTGGTCAACAGGAAGGCGAAGCCGAAAGCATACGAAGAGTAGAAAGTGGTCGAAAATCCCTAAAGGTTTTACGAGCTACGGCCGATGAAGTAGAAGCGCATCAAAGTCGTTTAGATCTCGTCGAGAAAAGCGGAAGCTGCCTCTGGCGTCAGTAGGGAGAAAGTATGTTAAGGGTATTGGCTACCGGTTGCTTATTGCTGTTAAGTTTTGGCTTACATGCAGCAACAGAATCCGTTATGAGTTTATTGGACAACCGTTTTAGAGTTGATCCCAGTATTGAACAAGTCACCTTTGTGATTTATCGAGCCGATAACTCTAAACCTGTCGTTTTGGTTCGCCCTGATGGCAAGAAATACTACTCTTGGCGCAATGCTGATAATGTCCGTTGGTACGAAGAATCGTCCATGGACATTATCTCTATCGACAATCCGATGCCCGGCCCTTGGCAAGCGATAGGTAAAGTTTCCCCTAAGAACAATATCAAGCTGCTGTCTCATCTTGTTTTGGATGCTAATGAGTTCCCAGATAAGTTGTATCAAACAGAGCGCATCAAATTTACCGCTCGACTGACTTCTGATGGCAAGCCGCTGGTGCTGCGCGATTTTCTCGATCGCGTGAAGCTTAAGGTTACCTTTACTAAGTTTGTTGAAAACGAAGAGTCTTTGGTGAGAGAAGCGCGCCCGGTGCCGGTTGTGATGGGCGAGTTTGCCGATGATGGCGCTGATCTTGATGAAAAGGCCGGAGATGGTGTGTTCACTGTCTCTTTGCCAATTGATATCGAGCCCGGTAAATACCGAGCGCGTATTACCTCTGGTAATGGCGTGTTCCTGCGAGCGCAAGAGCAAGAAGTCTTGGTTTACCCAACACCGATCACTAGCACCTTCATTCAATCACGAAAAGAGGGTTTACCTCATACTATTGTGGTGTCTGGTGAACAGGGGATGATCGCACCGAGCTCGTTAGCGGTTCATGTTGAGCACAAGGCTTCTGATGAATATGTGATGTACAAGCAGGGGCAAGCTGAAGTCGACGCAATGAAAGTCGCTTTAGAGGTGCCTTATAATGGCGATTTAGGAATTTATAATTGGTCAGGGATGGTTTATGCCACTGATGCTTCAAGTCAGCGCCCGCTGATTTTTCCAATTACCGAGCAGTCGTACAGCGTTGTTGAAGATATCGACTTAGCAGAGTCACGACGTCTTCAAGAAGAAGCTCTTGCTGAACAGAAGCGTATCGCAACAGAGTTGATGATCCTTCAAAAACGTGAAGATGACAGACAGCGCAGTATGATCATTATTGCGGTGGGTAATGTGGTCGCTATTCTATTGGGCTTATTGATTTGGTTTGTGGTTCGTAAGGTCAAGGCGAAGAAAAAAGCGTTACCTGAGATGCAGCTCAAGGCGCCCAAGTAACTCGCTTAGATGATTAGATTGTCTAGAGAGAATAAGCTGCTAGATAAAGCATTGGAATTTGTGGCAACGAAATCATGAACAAAAAAACGGGACTCATAGTAGTCCCGTTTTTGTTTCTTTTTCTGGCCTTAAGCGACGTTATCAATCGATTGGTCTGGGTACTGAGATTTTGCTGCAAGCTCCTCTGGTGAGAAGTCATCCACGTTAATCGTGTACAGTCTATGTTCCTCAGCGCTAATCAGAAGATTTGCTTCGTCTTGCGTTAAGATACCTTTCTCAAGTCCCAACTGAGCAACAAGATCAAGTCGTAAGAAGGCACGTTTTTGATGTGTCTCTTTGCAGACTTTGTCGAACAGAGGTTCAGCTTGAAGAATCACTTCTAGCGCTTTTTCAATCTTACCTACTGGGTTGTATTCCGTCGCTTCTAGGTATTGGCCGCGACCTATACGAGAGCGTGTTTCGCTTGGTGTTTGTAGAATGTGCGCAACTTTGCTATCGAGCTTGTCGTTTGGAGCACGACGGATACGACCAAATGGCATTAGCACAACACGAAGCAGACGACCAATCACAGGGTTAGGGAAGTTCGCTAAGAATTCATCAATCGCCACTTCAGTCTGACGTAAGCTATCTTGCATCCCCCAATGTACTAACGGTAGATCTTCAGCGTGGCTGCCTTCACTTTCAAAGCGCTTCAACGTTGCTGAACCGAGGTAAAGTTGACTTAAGATATCACCCAGTCTTGCTGATAAACGTTCTCTACGCTTCAGTGATCCGCCTAGAACTGCCATTGAAATATCAGACAGTAGCGCTAGGTTTGCACTGTAGCGGTTTAGCTGTTGGTAGTAACGCTGTGTCTGTTTATCTGTTTTATTTGAAGGTGTTGGCGCATCAGAACCACGACCATCGGTTAAACCAAACCACAAGCTGCGGACTAGGTTGCTCATCGTAAAGCTAACGTGCCCTGCTAACGCTGAATCAAACTTATCAAGCGCATCGCTGCTTTCAGAATAAGCCGCTTCCATTTCGTTCAGTACGTAAGGGTGACAGCGAATCGCACCTTGACCATAGATGATCATTGAACGAGTCAGGATGTTTGCGCCTTCAACCGTAATCGCGATAGGCGAGCCTTGGTAGCCACGAGCTAGGAAGTTCGATGGGCCTAAACAAATGCCTTTACCACCGACGATATCCATCGCATCAATGATGCTGCGCTGGCCACGGTGAGTACAGTGGTACTTAACGATTGCAGAGATAACCGAAGGCTTTTCACCAAGGTCGATGCCCGCAACGGTTAGGTTACTTGCAGCGTCCATTACATAAGCGTTACCTGCAAGGCGTGCAAGTGGCTCTTCAACCCCTTCCATGCGGCCAATAGGCTGTTTGAACTGACGGCGGATACGAGCGTAAGCGCCAGTTGCAAGCGCGGCAGACTTGATGCCACCAGTTGAATTTGAAGGCAGTGTGATACCACGACCAACCGACAGGCACTCAACCAGCATACGCCAGCCTTGACCGGCCATTTTCTGACCGCCAATGATGAAATCGATAGGCACGAAGATATCGTCGCCTTGCGTCGGGCCATTTTGGAAAGGTACGTTTAGTGGGAAGTGGCGGTTGCCAATCTCTACGCCTTTTAAATCCGTTGGGATAAGCGCACAAGTGATACCAAGATCTTTTTGATCACCAAGCAGGCCATCCGGGTCACGAAGTTTAAAAGCTAAGCCTAATACCGTCGCGACAGGCGCGAGAGTGATGTAACGCTTGTTCCAAGTTAGGCGCATGCCGAGTACTTCTTCGCCTTGCCAGTCGCCTTTACAAACCACACCGTAATCTGGAATAGAGCCAGCGTCTGAGCCAGCTTCTGGGCTAGTTAGTGCGAAACAAGGGATCTCTTTACCTTCCGCTAGGCGAGGCAGGTAGTGGTTTCTTTGTTCTTCTGTACCGTAGTGTTGTAAAAGCTCACCAGGGCCTAATGAGTTAGGTACGCCAACTGTCGATGACAATACACTAGAAACGCCTGTTAGCTTCTGTAGAACCAAAGATTGAGCGTAAGCTGAGAACTCTAAGCCGCCGTATTTTTTCTTGATGATCATGGCGAAGAATTTATGGTCTTTCAGGTATTGCCATACTTCTGGTGGCAAATCAGCAAGCTCATGAGTGACTTGGTAATCATTGACCATTTCACACACGATATTTACTGGACCATCTAAAAACGCTTGCTCAGCTTCAGAGAGTTTCGGGTCAGCAATGTTCTGAAGTTTCTTCCATTCAGGTTTGCCTTTGAACAGCTCTGCTTCCCACCATACTGTGCCGGCTTCTAGTGCTTCTTTTTCTGTCTGAGACATCGCCGGTAGAACTTTCTTAAATAAAGAGAGTGCTTTTTGGCTGATCAGTGTCTGACGAATGGTCGGTACAGCAAAGATCGCAACGGCTAATAGATAGCAAAGCCAGCCGGTAACAGCCACGCCGCCAAGCAGTGTTAATGCTACCATTGCGCCGGTTAATACAACTAATGCACGTACCAGACTAACTCTATGGTAAAGACAGACGCCTAAGATGGCGGTCATGCCGAGTAGGGAGAGCAATATGTTCATGATCGATTTCCTTTTCAGAGATCACTTATTGTTATTAAGTTTTAGGTAAGAGGTCTAACCAGTTAAGTGTAAACAAAATATTAAATATTTGTAAAACTCCAAGGTGAGTAAAAAGTGATCTCAATAGAGTTAAAATTCTAATTGTGAGAGGTTGGTGGCGAATATTTGGACGGATTTACAACGACAAGTTAATTAAGGTGGCAATCTTTGGGCTTAAGTGTCGACACTATTTCATGTTTGTGGGTAAACTCAGGTAAAAGAGGGAAAAACCCTCAGCTCTCATTTCACGTACCTTAAGTTGCGTAAAAAAAATATAAGAGATAAGCCTTATGTACCAAGACCTAATCAAAAGTGAATTGAACGAAGCTGCTGACGTTCTTAACAAGTTCTTGAGTGATGATCACAACATTGCTCAAATTGAAGCGGCTGCAAAACTGATTGCTGACTCATTCAAACAAGAAGGCAAAGTGCTTTCTTGTGGTAACGGTGGCTCACACTGTGATGCGATGCACTTCGCGGAAGAGCTAACAGGCCGATACCGTGAAAATCGCCCGGGCTACGCTGGCATTGCGATTTCAGACCCTAGCCACCTGTCTTGTGTAAGTAACGATTTTGGTTACGACCATGTCTTTTCTCGCTATGTAGAAGCGGTGGGTCGTAAAGGTGATGTGTTGTTCGGTCTGTCGACTTCAGGTAACTCTGCCAATATTCTAAAAGCGATTGAAGCGGCTCAAGCGAAAGGCATGAAGACGATTGCATTGACGGGTAAAGATGGCGGTAAAATGGCGGGTTGTGCGGATATCGAAATCCGAGTACCACACTTTGGCTACGCAGATCGCATCCAAGAGATTCACATTAAGATCATCCACATTGTGATTCAGCTTGTCGAAAAAGAGATGGAATAATAGTTTTACAGACATTTGGAGCCCAGCTTTTTGGCTCCATTGGTTTTAATAGGGAGTAGATTAAACCATGTGTGAATTGCTCGGTATGAGCGCGAATGTGCCAACTGATATTTGTTTTAGCTTTACTGGTCTTATGCAGCGTGGAGGCAACACTGGCCCGCATCGTGATGGCTGGGGTATTACCTTTTATGAGGGAAAGGGTTTTCGTACCTTCAAAGATCCGAATCCGAGCTGTGAATCTAAGATCGCTGAGTTGGTTCAAAACTACCCAATTAAAAGCCAAGCTGTTGTCAGTCATATCCGTCAAGCCAACCGTGGTGGCGTTAATCTAGAAAATACACACCCTTTTACCCGTGAGCTTTGGGGGCGATATTGGACCTTTGCTCACAATGGTCAATTATCAGATTACGATGATCTGGTGAGTGGGCGTTTTAGACCTGTCGGCGAAACGGACAGTGAGCTCTCTTTTTGTTGGCTACTGAAACAACTAGAAGAACGTTTTCCTGAACCACCTCAAGACATGGAAGGCATGTTTCGTTTCGTGGCTGAGTGTTGTGACAAGCTACGCGAGAAAGGCGTATTTAACATGTTATTGAGTGATGGTGAGTATGTGATGACTTACTGTACTAACCATTTGTACTGGATAACCAGACGCGCACCTTTTGGTAATGCGAGCCTGATTGATGAAGATGTTGAGATAAACTTCCAAGAAGAGACTACGCCAAATGATGTGGTGACGGTGGTAGCAACTCAACCTCTTACGGACAATGAAGAGTGGTTTAGAATGAAGCCGGGCGAATATGCGCTGTTTCATTTTGGTGAGCTGATTGGCAATAACCATCAAGCGTTGGAAGATGTCGCTTATGCGCCGAAGAAGGTAGCAAGCCAAGCGCCAACTGAACCATTGAGCTGAGCTAAGTATCCCGAATAGTATTATTTGAACCGTATAAAAAAGGCCGCTTACTGCACTAACCAGTCAGTAAGCGGCCTTTTTGTTTTTCAGCAATTTGTTGTCTGAGAGTCGTTTGACGAATTACTCTTCTGCGTAACCGTGTTTACCTAATGCTTTACCGTCTAACACAGCCTGTCCATTGACCATTGATAAACGGTCTTCCGCGAACCACTTGCAGACCATAGGGTAAATGCAGTGTTCTTGAGTCAGCACTCGGCTTGCCAACATATCAGCATCATCATCTTCAAATACCGGCACCTTAGCTTGCAAGATCACAGGGCCGCCATCGAGCTCCTCGGTAACAAAGTGGACGCTAGTACCGTGTTCTTTGTCTTGCGCATCAATGGCACGCTGGTGGGTGTGTAGGCCTGGGTATTTCGGTAACAGAGAAGGGTGGATGTTGACCATTTTCCCTGCATAGTGACGAACAAACTCTGAACTCAGGATTCGCATGTAGCCAGCGAGTACGATTAAATCTGGCTGGTAAGCATCGATCTGAACCATCAATTCATGGTCAAACTCTTCACGTGAACCAAAGTCTTTTGGATTCACTGAATGAGCGTCAACACCTGCGGTTTTCGCTCGTTCTAATCCAAAAGCCTCTGCTTTGTTTGAGAAGACAGCTTTAATCGATGCATCAATCATATCGCTATCGCAGGCATCTAAAATAGCCTGTAAGTTACTTCCGCTTCCTGAAACTAACACAACGATGTTTTTCTGAGAGTGACTGGTTTTATTTGAGTGATTGTTTTTCATAGAGTGGGTCATACGATTGATTAACTGAATTGTTTACAATGTACCTACATAAACTAAGGTTTTCTGCGGGCTAAATAGCAAAATGAGGACCATTAGGTCCTCATTGATTAACTAAGTAAGTGAGCGTATCACTTATTTAATTTCAACTTGCTCTTCGCCAGCTTCAGCGTTTGCGATCTCACCGATAACCCAAGCGTTTTCGCCTTCAGCTTTCAGTAGTTCAACAGCAGCGTCTGCTTGATCTTTAGGTAGAGCAACAACTAGGCCTACACCACAGTTGAAAGTGCGGTACATTTCGAATGTCTCCACGTTACCTTTCTCTTGTAGCCAGTTGAAGATAGCAGGCCATTCCCAGCTCTTGCCATCAATGACTGCTTTAGTACCTTCAGGAAGTACGCGTGGGATGTTTTCCCAGAAACCACCACCTGTGATGTGTGAGATAGCATGAATGTCATGCTCTGCAATCATCTTAAGTGCCGATTTGATGTAAATCTTAGTTGGTTCTAGTAGGTGCTCACCGATAGTGCGACCTTCTAGTTCTTCACTCTTATCAGCACCAGAAACTTCTAGGACTTTACGAATTAAAGAGTAACCGTTTGAGTGTGGACCACTTGAGCCAACAGCGATAAGTGCGTCGCCTGCTGCTACTTTAGTGCCGTCAATGATGTCCGCTTTTTCTACAACACCAACACAGAAGCCAGCTACATCGTAGTCGTCGCCTTCGTACATGCCTGGCATTTCAGCAGTTTCACCACCGATAAGTGCACAACCAGCTTGAACACAACCTTCAGCGATGCCAGAAACAACGTCTGCTGCTGTGTCTACATCTAGCTTACCTGTTGCGTAGTAGTCTAGGAAGAATAGAGGCTCACCACCTTGAACGATTAGGTCGTTCACACACATTGCCACTAGGTCGATACCAATGGTGTCGTGTTTTTTCAGATCCAAAGCAAGGCGAAGTTTAGTACCAACACCATCAGTACCTGAAACAAGTACTGGCTCTTTGTATTTCGTTGGAAGTTCACATAGGGCGCCAAAGCCACCAATACCGCCCATTACTTCAGGGCGACGAGTGCGTTTAACAGCACCTTTAATACGGTCTACTAGTGCATTACCTGCGTCGATATCAACACCAGCGTCTTTGTAGCTTAGAGAAGAAGTATTACCACTCACGGGATAGTCCTCGAACTTAAGTTGGATGTGAAAACGGCGCTATTCTAACAGGGCTTGAATATGAAGAGCAAACGTTTGCGCGGTTTTTTTTATTAGAATAAAGATTCTGAAATAACCTTAGAGTTCGTGTATAATCTACAGGTTTGTTTAAATATTGCCGGAGTTGGAAATGAAAGTTGTTGAAGTGAAACACCCGCTAGTAAAACATAAAATTGGCCTGATGCGTGAAGGTGAGATTAGCACTAAGCGTTTTCGTGAGCTAGCGACAGAAGTGGGTAGCCTTCTAACATACGAAGCGACATCAGACTTTGAAACTGAGCGTGTGACGATTAACGGTTGGAACGGTCCAGTAGAAGTTGACCAAATTAAAGGTAAAAAAGTAACGGTAGTGCCAATCCTACGTGCTGGTCTAGGCATGATGGACGGCGTTCTTGAGCACATCCCAAGTGCACGTATCAGCGTTGTTGGTATCTACCGTGACGAAGAAACACTTGAGCCAGTACCATACTTCAACAAGCTTGCATCTAACATCGATGAGCGTATTGCTCTAGTGGTAGACCCAATGCTTGCGACAGGTGGTTCTATGATCGCGACTATCGACCTGATGAAAGAGAAAGGTTGTAAGCACTTTAAGATTCTTGTGCTTGTTGCTGCTCCTGAAGGTATCGCTGCTCTAGAAAAAGCGCACCCAGATGTTGAGCTTTACACGGCTGCAATCGATGAGAAGCTAAACGACAAGGGCTACATTGTTCCTGGTCTTGGCGATGCTGGCGATAAGATCTTCGGTACTAAGTAATTCGGTTTCAGCTTAAGTGACTCTAAACAGTTCCTTAACTCGCTGAATTAACGGTATTAATAAAAAGGGAGAGCATTCGATGCTCTCCCTTTTTTGATCTTGTTAGGTTGTGATTCTTTGGAATCTAGCCTTACCGACTCATTAATCGATTTGAGCTTTATCTACCACAGTGTTGTCACCTAGCTCTTCTGGAAGTACTAGGTTAAGTAGAATCGCAACGATACCGCACAAGCTTACGCCCTGTAGGCTAAAGTCACCGATACCAAAGGCCATGCCGCCAATACCAAAGACTAAAGTAATGCCCACAATCACAAGGTTACGTGATTTGTGTAGGTCAACATTGTTTTTGATTAGCGTGTTAAGACCCACTGTTGCGATAGAGCCAAACAGTAGAATCATGATTCCGCCCATTACAGGAACCGGAATCGTTTGAAGTAGTGCGCCTAGCTTGCCAACCAATGCAAGAACGATGGCTGTGACTGCAGCCCAAGTCATGATCACAGGGTTGAATGCTTTGGTAAGCATTACTGCGCCTGTTACTTCACTGTACGTAGTGTTTGGCGGCGCGCCCAGCATTGAAGCGGCAATTGTTGCCACACCGTCGCCAGTAATAGTGCGGTGTAAACCTGGTTTTTTAAGGTAGTCTTTACCGGTCACGTTAGATATCGCAAGCATATCACCTACGTGTTCAACGGCAGGTGCAATCGCGACAAATACCATAAAAAAGATAGCGTTGATGTTGAACTCTGGCGTTGTGAAGTTTGGCAGTGCTAACCAAGATGCTTGCGCTACTGGAGTGAAGTCTACCGCGCCGTATACCAAGCTGGTGATGTAACCCGCAACAATACCACCGAAGATTGGCAGTAGCTTAAGGAAGCCTTTTGAAAACACACTGATGACAATCGTCACTAACAGTGAAATTGAAGAGATCCACAGGGCAGCGTCTGCATCAACAAGCTGAACCGCACCATCGCCTGTCTTACCTAGCGCCATGTTAACTGCAACAGGTGCAAGACCTAAACCGATAACCATGATCACAGGGCCAACAACGACTGGTGGAAGCAGTTTATGGATGAAGCCAACGCCACGAACTTTAATTAACGCGCCCATTAGTACATACACAACACCTGCCGCCATTAGGCCGCCCATGGTTGCACCGACACCCCAAGTTTGAATACCAAACATGATAGGCGCGATGAATGCAAAAGAAGATGCTAAGAAGATTGGCACTGAACGGCGTGTAATAAGTTGGAATAAAAGGGTACCGATACCTGCGCCAAAGAGTGCAACGTTGGGGTCAAGTCCTGTTAGTAGCGGCACGAGTACAAGCGCACCAAATGCTACAAACAGCATTTGCGCACCTTGCAGAGCATTTTTCATGTTATGTCCTTAAAATGGTCGTTATATGAAAAGCGAAAAATAAAATTCGCGGGATTCTATCACTTGGCAATCGATTGCTACACCAAATAGATCAAATTTATTTATCTTAGTGATGTTTTATATCCATCTAAGCCCTAGAAATTCAGTTTATAAGTGAGCGATTTATCATGGCCAGGTGATATTTTGTGGTTATTAAACACAGTGGGCGCTATCGACCTTGCCCCTCAATCCATAGTTGCTTATCATCTAGGCACAAGATTTGAATATTAGGATCAGTATGCGCTACATAGCATTGTTGTTGATGGGACTATTAGCCTCTCCGAGTTATGCCTTAACTCAAGTAGATATTTTTAGTGCTGAAGTTGCGATTAACGCTGAAGACAAACAGCCAGAACAAGTGGCAAGAAATACAGGTATGGAGCAGGTATTGATACGTGCGACTGGCCAAACTGATGTCGCTTCGAATGAGACGATTCAAAAGGCGATGCGCAAGAGTTCGCAGTACATGTCTCAAATGAGTTTTGGCGAAAGCAATGACCAATCAACATTGCGTATGCGTTTTAACGGTGCTCAAATCCGTTCTCTGTTGACTCAAGCACAGTTACCTTACTGGCCTGACACGCGTTCAAACATCCTTGTTTGGCTTGTGGAAGAGGACAACTACGACAAGAACATCGTATGGGAACACTCTAACTCACAGTTAGCAGCTAGCTTACAAGCGAACGCAAAAGAGCGTGGCTTGCCTCTAACGCTGCCTGTGGGTGACTTTGACGATATTACGGGTATTGCGACTTCTGATTTGTGGGGTAGCTTTGTTACGCCAATCAGTAAAGCGAGTCAGCGTTATCCTGTTGATGCTGTGTTGGTGATAAAGGCTCAATCTTCAGGCCTACGTTGGGCTCTATACGATCAAAAGCCAAGTCAATTGACGAGTGCACCAACATCGCCTGTAAGTGGTTCACTATCGGGTAACAGCGACACGACTTCTAAGAAGTTAGTTGACCAAATCAGTAACTACTACGCAGGCAAAAGTGCTGTGACGGTAGCGAGTGAGTCATCAGAATCGATTTTAACGCAGTTTATTAGCCTGAATAATGCTCAAGACTTCTTCCAGTTAGAGAACGCACTTAAGCGTCTAAACTCGGTGGCAAGCCTAGATATTCTGAAGATTCAGAACAACGAAGTCACTTTCCGAATTCACTTATTGTCGACTCAACAAGAGTTTGAGCAAGAAGTAGCAAGTATTCGCCAAGTTGCGAAGGTTGAAGAATCTTACATTGAGCCTGAAGTGAGCCCTGAATTTGAAACTCAAGACAACACAATGTCTGTAGGTGATGATTCAACAGACGCTGCTGAAGTCGTTGGTGACGAAACTGACTCAGGCGTACAAGTGATTAAGGGCAACGAGGTATCTGAGGATGCTGAGCTAACGAATACGCCTGACGCAACGTTAGAGGATTCTAGTACAGAAGATCTAACCATCACTGCGCCAGTACATGCTAAGCCAAGCTTGGTATACGAGTGGGTTCGCTCATAATTGTCAGCTGACATGACTGATTGAAATGAAAACTTGAAAAAAGCCCTGCAAGAGCAATCTCGCAGGGCTTTTTGTTTGTAAGCGGTCAGTTTAAAAGCATGGGCTCAATATTATTGCTCGAACTTAGCTTTTTCTCTCTTTTCTACTTCAGAAAGACGCTTCAACTTGATGCCTAACTCTTTGGCTCTAAAGCGAGTAAATAAGATATTGCCCGCGAAACCTAGAGTCGTCAGAAGCAGTTCTACAGCCGCTAATAAACGTTCACCATCGTCTACATACAAGATAGTTAATGCGTGTAGGAAATAGAGCATCAAGACGAAATTTGCCCATGCGTGCGTATAAGGTTTTCCTGCTAAAATGCCCGGTAATGGCAATAACAGCGGGATAGCCCAAGCAATCGCCAGTGTGACATTACTGAGATGAGGGTGCGGTGAAAGCGTCATCTGCCAAGCCACCACCCAGAATAAAAGCGACAAGTTGCCCGCTAAAGCAAGGTAGCGAAATAGCTTGGTTTTGGGAGACATAGCCTTCTCTGGCATATACATCATTGAGAAATTCCCTTCTGATTTATTGCGATGCGCGCTAGGCGTTTACCTAGGTTTTGCGCCAACTCAATCTCTTCTTTGCTAAGTGAAGCGCTCTCTCCAGTACTGCTTGCACCATAAGGCGTACCACCAGTTTGAGTGGTGTGCAGCGCCGGTTCTGAGTAGGGGATGCCCACGACTAACATGCCGTGATGAAGCAGGGGCAACATCATGCTTTGTTGTGTTGTCTCTTGACCACCATGCAATGATGAAGAAGAGGTAAATACACAACCTGGCTTATCGATGAGATCACCATTGATCCACATTGATGTCGTGCTATCCCAAAAGTGCTTCATTGGCCCGGCCATGTTACCAAACCAAACCGGACTGCCTAGCGCCAAACCATCACAAGATCGAAGTTCTTGTAACGAGGCAATAGGATCGGTTGGTTGATAACGCGAATCAGGCTGCTCTTCTACTGTGTACACGTCGTTCACCGTCCTTAGCATAGCTTCGCAGTTCGGGATGGATTCAACCCCTCGTGCAATCTGCCTTGCTAGAGCTTGTGTGTTGCCGTGGCGACTGTAATAAAGAACAAGAATGTTAATGCTCATATTGGATTACAGAATCTCTAGCACTTGCTCTGGTGGACGACCAATTTTTGCTTTGTTGTTCGCGACAACGACTGGGCGCTCAAACAGTTTTGGATTGGTTGCCATCGCGGCGAAAAGATCTTCATCAGTAACTGAAGCATCGCCAAGGTTTGCTTCTTTGTAGTCCGCTTCTTTGGTGCGCATCATGTCGCGAACACTGTCAAAACCAAGCTGAGTGAACAGTACTTTCAGCTGTTCAACTGTTAACGGAGTCTCCAGGTATTTGATGACCTCTGGCTGTACGCCGTTTTCCTGAAGCACTTCTAGAGTTTGACGGCTCTTTGAGCAGCGTGGGTTATGATAAATCACGACAGACATGGTTCTTCCTCATTATTATTTTTGATTTAGTTGTTTAGCTGAAGCCACCAGGGGTGACTTCTTTTTTGTGTAACGTTGAGCTTTCTTTTTATTCTGGTAACGAGCTGTTACCAGTAAACACTCTATTGTAGCGACAAGAAGCGCTCTCGTTGAATCATTAGCTGATCAATTCGAGCGTCGTAGCGTGCTTGTTTTAGGCTTCCTAATTCTGCGATTTGGCTTGCTTGCGTGTAGTACTGAATCGCTTTGTTCCAGTTGGCTTGCAGTGCCAAAATTTCTGCACGAGCAGCCAGTTCTTCGTCGCTATTACCAAGGCTCGTATTTACTTTTGAAAGTAAGTGCCAGCCATTGGTGTCATTCGGGTTATCGTGCGTGTAACGCTGCAATACGCGAACCGCTTCTTGAAGATCTTCATTTTCAATCAGTGCGTTGGCGTAGTTAATGGTCAGAACCGGGTTGTTTGGTTGACGAACCAGTGCCGATTTAAGTTCTTTAATCGCAATCTCAGGCTGCTTCTTCTCGATGTGCAGATCCGAAATAGCATCTAGATAAAATAGGTTGGTTGGATCGCTGTTAATCAGCTTGTTCAGGATGGGCTCTGCTTTGTCTAATTTTTTAGAGTCTAGGTAAACCAGTGCTTGGCCATATTCTAATGACGGAACCAAAGCTTTAGGGGCTTTCTTTAGCTGACGCTCAAACCAATCAAGAGCAGCATCATTATTAATGCCAGCATAGCGCGCAACAATGCGGGCTCTTGCTAGGTGGTAGTCCAGAGAGGGAGCCAGTTTCAGTGGCGGGTAACTACGAGCACGAGCACGTGAATCGGTAATTCGGTCTTCTGGTAATGGGTGAGTCAGTAGCATTGGCGGTGGTGTGCTCGCATAGCGATATTCATCAGCTAAACGGCCAAAGAAACGTGGCATCGCATTCACATCAAACCCAGCTTTTGCTAGCGTGTTGATACCAAAGCGGTCGGCTTCTTTTTCATTACTACGGGTGTAGTTGATTTGGCTTTGCATATTACCCGCAGTCGTTGCCGTTAGGGCTGCAATGCCGGCTTCAGGAGCTGCAATTGCCAGTAATACAGAGGCTGCTAGCGCTGCAATGGTTGCTGGAGAGCGGCGCGCTTGGTCTTCCATACTACGCGCTAAGTGACGTTGGGTTACGTGCGCGATTTCGTGCGCTAATACAGAAGCTAATTCACTTTCAGATTGTGCATGCAGGAATAGACCTGAGTGCAAAGCAACATAACCACCAAAGAAAGCAAAGGCGTTGATGTTGCGGTCACGGATCATAAAGAACTGGAAAGGTGTCTTTACATCATTTGCGTTCGCGACCAGACGATGGCCAAGAGTATCAATATATAGATTTAGAACTGGGTCGTTTACGATAGGCTGGCTACTTCTGATGATGCGCATGTAGGCATCACCATAGATAAGCTCTTGGTCGATAGTGAGTGTGCCGCCAGCAGCGGTACCGATATCTGGTAGCTCCAAACTATTGGTATTCGCCATAGTTGGGGTGCTTAATGTAGCTGCGATGCATAAGCAAGCAATTGAGCGAGCGCGTTTAAACATATTAGTCAGTAATACTCCGTTTCTTCTGACAGTAAGACAAGTGCAATGGAAATTGGTTCTTTATCTGATTTAACCTTTGCCAAGTGCGTGCGCTATCATGAAGGAGGATGAATGAATGATGGCGCGTTTTCAAAAACAGATTACAATACGACCCTTATAATAAGCATCGAGCTCAAGAATGACACCTAATATTCTAGATTTACGCCAAGAGCGCTGTCCAATGGCGCTATTATTAGCCAAGCGTCACAGTGTAAAGTTAGAAGTAGGGCAGTCATTGTCAATTTATGTGTCTGATAACAGTTCGATGAAAGATATTGTTACTTATTTGTCTAAGCAAGCCTATGACGTCATCACTGAGGTTTGCTCTAATTACCATCATCTCCTCGTCACTAAAAAGGAATTGCAGTCAGATGCTTGAAATGGTCAATCGTTGGTATAAACGACGTTTCTCTGATCCCCATGCTGTCAGTTTGGTTGCCATCATTCTCTTCGGCTTTATTACGATCTACTTCTTTGGTCACCTAATTGCGCCACTCTTGGTTGCGATTGTGTTGGCTTATTTGCTTGAGTGGCCTGTTACCCAACTTCAAAGACTCGGTGTTCCAAGAACGCCTTCGGTGATGTTGGTGATCATGATGTTCTTTAGCGTGATGCTACTTGCGATCTTTGGCTTGGTACCAACCATTTGGCAACAAGTGGGCAATCTAATTAATGATATCCCAAGCATGTATGGCAGCTTGCAAAACTTCATTGCGACGATTCCTGAACGCTATCCAGAATTAGCTAACCTGCAGATCGTTGAGTCCATTATGTCTAACGCCAAGAACAAAGCGTTAGGTTTTGGTGAAAGTGTTGTCAAAGGTTCTCTTGCTTCTCTTGTGAGCTTAGCGACCTTAGTGGTTTACTTGATTCTTGTACCACTGCTTATTTTCTTCTTGTTAAAAGACAAAGAAGAGATGATCAGAATGGCGAGCGGTGTACTTCCTCGAAATCGTCGTTTAGCGACCAAAGTATGGGAAGAGATGAACCAGCAAATCTCGAACTATATTCGCGGTAAAGTCTTAGAGATTTTAATCGTTGGTGGTGTCAGCTACGTAACCTTCGCGATTCTGGATCTGCGTTATTCAGTCTTGTTGGCTGTCGCGGTTGGTTTCTCAGTACTGATTCCTTATATCGGCGCGGCGGCTGTGACTGTTCCAGTAGCGATTGTTGGCTTGTTCCAGTGGGGATTAGAGCCTCAGTTTTACTGGTTGCTTCTCGCTTACGGTATTATCCAAGCGCTAGATGGTAACGTGCTCGTTCCTGTTCTTTTCTCTGAAGCGGTGAACCTGCACCCAGTGGCCATTATTGTTGCCGTGTTAGTGTTTGGTGGACTGTGGGGATTCTGGGGCGTGTTCTTTGCTATCCCGTTGGCAACGTTAGTTAAGGCGGTTTGGAATGCCTTACCGAGTCACGCATTAGACGATGACCCCGAACATCAAAAGTAATTGATCTTGTTATAGAAAAAGGCCGAACATCCATGATGTTCGGCCTTTTTGCTCTTAGCTTAATCATTAGCTTAATGAGTGTTGCTATTGCCTTAGAAAGTGATGAATCTAAGTCATTAACTCACTCAAATCGCCCTTAAGCTTCTTGATTGAAGTAATCTAGAACCACTTCGTGGTGAGTCTTAGTCTTGAACTTGTTGAAGACATGTTCAATCTGACCTTCTTCATCAATTAGGAAGCTAATACGGTGCAGACCGTCGTAGATTTTACCCATGAATTTTTTCTCGCCCCAAACGCCAAACTGTTCAGCAACGCTGTGGTCTTCATCAGATAGCAGGGTGAAGTTTAGAGATTTCTTCTCAACGAAGTTTGGTAGACGTTTTACTGGGTCAACACTCACACCTAGAACAACCACATTTAGGTCATCAAGCTGTGTTTTGATATCACGCAGGCCTTCCGCTTGCACAATACAACCTGGAGTCATTGCTTTAGGGTAAAAATAGAAAAGTACTTTTTTACCTTTGAAGTCCCCAAGAGATACGATATTGCCATCTTGATCTGGAAGAGAAAAAGCAGGTGCTGGAACACCAGCCGTTAGCGTATTCATGACATTTCCTTTTTAAAGACTGTTTTTGATAAAGTTGAGCGAGCCTTGGACTGATAGGCTCTGACACAGCGAATCGAATTCTTCTTGTAGCTGCATCAAATTACATTCTGATTGCACAGAAGCGGTAATAGAGATATGGAATTGGTCGTTGTCGAGTTGAACCTTAGATTTATTGATGGTTCGTGCACTTAACGAATCGAGGCCGATGTTTCGGTCTGCGAAGAACTGGGTAAACTGCTCAGTAAGTCCGATTTTATCGTCTGACTCAACGAACACCTCTACTGTGTAAGAGTTCTCAATAACATCATGAGTTGAGGTTCGCTTCATAATCGTAATCAAGTCGTGCTCTTGTCCAAGCAAGGGCAAGGTGGTTTCAACGCGGGTAATGTTGTTTGCCTTTCCAGACAGCAGCATGATAAGCGTAAATTCTTCGCCAAACAGGGCGATACGGCTATCAATAATGTTACAGCCTGATTGGGTGACTAAATGAACCACTTGGTTGCATACACCTGGGCGATCAGTGCCCACAGCTGTGATTACTAGATGTTGAGTCATAAAATCACGTCTCTTTATATTCCATTGATTCATGCATGTTAGCACAGTTAGCTCGTGGAATAAGCGTGCGTGCGGGGCTTTTTATGTGCGACCTTGCTTCGAACATGCAACCAATGATAAGAATATCGAGCGCGTTAAAAAATGAGATAGAGCGATGAGAGCACAGCTTACTTGTTACTGACATCCAGTGATGTGCTATCCGCTAGATTGAGTGCAGGTTACCCAAATTCTAGGTAGAACGCCGTTAGAAGTCGTTTTACCTCAAACATACGACAATATTTAATGCAGATGTTGCCGGTAAGCCACTTTAATGTCTTGTGTTTATTGATTGGCTTACAGTAACATGCAAAAAGAATAAATTAAGGGAGATAGACATGTTTTCAGGAAGTATCGTTGCGCTAGTTACGCCATTTAATACAGATGGTGAAGTGGATTTCGACAGCCTTAAAAAGTTAGTTGAGCACCATATTGCTGCAGGTAGTGATGGTCTGGTTGCGGTTGGCACAACAGGTGAGTCTTCAACACTCACTATTGAAGAGCATGTCAAAGTCGTCAACAAGATCGTTGAATTTGCTGATGGTCGTATTCCCGTTATCGCTGGTACAGGTGCAAATGCAACTCATGAATCTGTTCTATTCAGCCGTTTGTTGAATGGTTCTGGTATTGCTGGTTGCCTGAGCGTAACGCCTTACTACAACAAACCGACTCAAGAAGGTTTGTACCAACACTACAAAGCGATTGCTGAAGTCAGTGACGTTCCACAAATTCTATACAATGTTCCAGGTCGTACTGCGGTAGACTTGTTGCCAGAAACGGTTGCTCGTCTTGCTGAGATCGAAAACATCGTTGCACTGAAAGATGCGACGGGTGATCTCGACAGAATTGCAATTCACCGTGAACTTTGTGGCGAAGACTTTATCTTACTAAGTGGTGATGACTTAACAGGCCTAGAATTTGTTAAGCGTGGTGGCGATGGCGTGATCTCTGTAACGAACAATGTTGCAGCCGCTGATATGGCAACCATGTTCAAGCTAGCAAAAGAAGGTAAGTTTGAAGAAGCGGAAGCGATCAATGAGCGTTTGATGCCTCTACATAAGAATTTGTTCGTTGAGTCTAACCCTATTCCCGTAAAATGGGCGGTTCATAAAATGGGTCTGATTGCTGAAGGTGGCTTACGTCTACCGCTGACTGAACTGTCAGAGCCAGCTCAACCTGTTGTTGCTCAAGCAATGACTGAAGCGTGCATTTACTAAAACGTATGAAGTGATGCCGAAGCGAACCTTCGGCATTTAGGAGTATAAATGAAGTATTCTCACCAGCTAGTGATTGGGTCACTGGCTGTTTTCGTTCTTACAGCATGTTCTGGCAACCCGACTCAACGTCGCCAAGCCAAAGATGATTTCGAATACTTAGAAACACCTGAGTTTTCACAATGGCAATTGCCTGTAGATGCTCAGCCTCAGTTCTACCCAAATTTTGACATCCCAAGCGGTGAATTCAGTGGTGGTACTGGTCGTGAAGTGGATATTCGTCCACCGCAACAGGTTCTTGAACTGATCCCGGGTGCTCGTGCTGAGCGTCAAAACGGTGAAGTGACACTATGGCTTCTTCGCGCAGAAGAGGCAGACCGCGTGTGGCAAACGGCTGTAGATATGCTGGCTCAGCGTGGCATTGGTATTCGTGAGCAATCAGAGAATGAGATTGAGACCGATTGGGTAACTTGGGTTTCTGAAGATGAAGACGTAGAGATTGGTAGTCGTTACTCTATGTCTCGTTTCCAAGCGAACAACCGTCACGGCTTCAAGATTAACCTGATTGATTGGCGTGAAGGTACTGAAGAGAAACCGGTAACGGCAACCAATAAAGAGCGTTACAACGCGTTTCTGACTAACCTAGTTATGGCTAAGTACGATGAAAACCTTCGTGCTGAAGCAGCGCTGAAAGCGCAAGAGTTGGTGAAGCGAATCCCAATCTCAATGGGTGCGGACCGCAGTGGTTTCCCTGTGATTATTGCTCGTACACCATACAATGTATTCTGGCAGCGCCTGCCTAACTTGTTGCCTGCTATGGGCTTTGAGCTTGAAGAACGCAATCAATCTCAGGGTACGGTGAAGGCGAAGTACGCAGCACCAGATGATGAGTTCTGGGAAGAAATTGGCCTACAGCCTATCGATTTAGCGCCAGGCACTTACAACTTCCTATTTGGTGACCTTGGCAACCGTACGTCAATCAACGTAACGGATGCATCAGGTAAGCCAGTAGAAGAAGAGCTGCTTAAGTCTATGGTTCCGGTATTAGCGCATATTGCTGACCAAACCAAAGATGACAAAGAAGCGAAAGCTGAGTAGTCATTCAAGCCGTCACAAGCTGAGTTAAATCAGCCTTGTGATTAGCAAAAGCAAATAAAAAAGAGGACACACTGTGTCCTCTTTTTTATTGTATTCGTTGTCATCAGGCTACATTGGTCAATCAAAATTGGTCAATCAAGCTGATTAGCCAAAGCAAAAGGCTATGCGTCTTTATTGTCTTTGGATTCTTCTTTTTCAGCTTTCTCTTGGTTAAGTTTATCCGAGCGATTGAGCTTATCTAAATCTCGCTCAGTTTTACCACGCCCCGTCAGATCCATATTGGCTGTCTGTTTGAGCGCTGCGATGTTACCCACAACAACGCTAACTACGATGATGATGATAACCCAAGGGTTTGTAAGCCACTCCAACATAAGCGCTCCTAATGACTGATATTCGCTACGAAGCGTGCATAGATCTCGTCTAGCTGCTCCATAATAATCTCATACCCTAATACTGGCTTAGATTGGAGTTGCTTGCCAAGTAAAGTCGGAGATAACTGTGATAAACACGACTCCGATACTTTGCGATGACTGATATGCCATGGTTCGATCGCCACACCACCCAAATCTTGGCTGTAAGGAAAGAAGAAACCAAATTGTGCAGCATGAACTGATAGCCATTGGTAAAACGATTGCTGGTGGCCAGTAAGGTATTCCCATGGTTCTAATTGCAGATGTATGCCTTCAGGTAAGTGGTTACGAGCAAAGACATCGAAGTCACAACCCCAATGATGACGACTCGCGCCGGGAAGCGCAGACCATCTCAGGATAGCCGATAGCTTTTGTTGTTCGGTCAGTTTTGAAGCATCAAGAGGTTGGCTTTCTGAATCTAATATCGGAGCTTCGCCAGAAAACTTACGGTTCCAAATCAGAGATTGCCTTTCATAGTCGCGAAAGCCACTGGCAATCTCCATTTTAAAACCAGCGAGCTGAGCAGCTTCAATCAAATTATTCAGGTCATTCTTAACCTCACTGTGAACCAAGAAGGTCTTGGTGCCGATCAGGCTAGGCTCTAGATGAGAATCTGATTGTCCGGTAAGCTGCTCTGGTGTCATAACGAGTCTCTCAATAATTGGATGCTATGAATCGCTGATGAAAGACTATTTAGCGAATAGGTTCACTAATGTTCTTTCGTACATGTCAGTTAGCTTTTCTAAATCGGCTACCTTCACGCATTCGTTAACCTTGTGAATCGTTGCATTCACAGGGCCTAGTTCAACCACTTGTCCGCCCATACGTGCAATAAAGCGACCATCAGATGTACCGCCAGTCGTTAGCAGTGCTGGTTTCACATCATTGACGTGACCCACTGCATCAACAATAGCATCAAGCAGTGAACCTGCGTCTGTTAAGAACGGGTCGCCATTGAATGTCCATCTTAGGTCGTATTCGAAATCATACTTGTCGAGTGTCGTTGTGATGCGCTCAACGATGATGTCGTTGCTTAACTCTGTACTAAAGCGTAGGTTAAACTGAACATTAAACTCACCAGGGATCACGTTTGAAGCACCAGTACCCGCACTCACATTTGGAATTTGGAAACTGGTTGGCGGGAAGTAGTCATTTCCTTTATCCCACTCGGTAGTAGCCAGTTCATTGATCGCAAGCAGAGAGCTATGTACCGGGTTGTTCGCTAGGTGAGGGTAAGCAACATGACCTTGTGTGCCTTTAACTGTTAGATCACCCGTGATAGAACCACGACGGCCGTTTTTCACGACATCACCGACGTACTCAGTACTTGATGGTTCACCCACAATACACATGTCGATGTTCTCGCCACGAGCCATCAGAGCTTCAACAACACGTACCGTACCGTTGATGAAAGGACCTTCTTCATCTGACGTGATAAGGAAACCGATTGAGCCGGTGTGATCAGGGTGTTTAGCAATGAACTGTTCTACTGCAACGATCATTGAAGCTAGAGAACCTTTCATATCTGCCGCGCCGCGACCGTGCAGGAAGCCATCTACGATAGTCGGTTCGAATGGTTTAGTGTTCCATTGCTCAATTGGGCCAGCAGGTACAACATCAGTGTGGCCAGCAAAGGCAAAGAGAGGCGCTTCTGTACCACGGCGCGCCCAGAAGTTCGTCGTATCTTCAAATACCATCACTTCGATTTCAAAGCCTAATGCTTTTAAGCGTTTAATCATCAGATCTTGGCAGCCTGCATCTTCAGGGGTTACCGATTGACGGCTGATTAGGTCTTTTGCCAGAGCCAAAGTTGGGCTATCTGTCATCCTTGAATTCCTTGTTTAAATAAAACGTCTAGTCATTAATTGTTGAGCGCTGAATAGGGGAGGTTCAACGCTTTGTTATTTATTCTAATACTACTAATTACGCAAAAATAGCGGCATATTGATCAGCTTTAAAGCCGATGTGAAGCTTGCCATCAACGTTCAAAATTGGGCGCTTGATCATTGCCGGTTGTTCAACAAGCAGAGCCACTGCTTTTTCTTCCGTTAGCGTGTCTTTTTGTTCTTGAGTCAGTTGGCGATAAGTCGTACCACGTTTGTTTAGCACCAGTTCCCAACCAAGTTCTGAACAAAAAGTTTTTACCAGCTCTTCGTTGATGCCTTGTTTACGATAATCGTGAAATTCGAACTCAATACCTTCAGCTTCTAGCCATTTTTTTGCTTTTTTGATGGTGTCGCAGTTCGGAATGCCAAACATAGTGATAGTCATTATTCTTCCTTTGGGTGATTTTATTTCGTTGTTATGAGTTGAATCCTATCAGGAAGCTGCAATTCAGACAAAATAGAGTGAGGAATATTTCATAGAGTGAAAAAAAACAGTAAGAAAATGTCACTATTGGAGACTTATTGATCAGCCTCAACATGTTGTCAGCGAAAAAAGAAATAATTGAGTTGCACATATATAGGAGGTGTCAATGGAGTTGAGTCCTGTTTTTGCAAGGCGGCTATATTTAGCATTGTTAGTGGAAAGCCTTGATAGGCCAAATGTGCCTAAACTCATCGAAAAAACGGGTTGGCCTCGTCGTACTATTCAAGATGTACTCAAGGCGTTACCGGGGATCGGTATCGAACTTATGTTTGTTCAAGATGGGCGACGTCATAATGATGGTTATTACCAGTTATCCGACTGGGGGCCATTTGATAGTCAATGGGTGATCGAACGTAAAGGCGATATAGCAACAAGCCTTGGATTTAGTGCATAAGCCAGCGAAAGCTGGCTTTCTTTTGGGCGCCATAAAATCAAAGCATATCGAGATGCCGATTTACTGATTAACTTTATCCCTTACACAGATAGGCTGTGCCAAGCATAGTGACGGAAGTACTAAAGTCTTGGGGAAGTGTGAATATAACGGTGTCCGCACCTAATTCAATGGCGTTGAATTTTAACTCGTTCATTGCGCCTTGAATCAGCGTGTCATTTGGGAAAAATAGGTAGCTGTACCAGTGGCCTTCGCTGCCGGTGACTTCCCCTTTGTACTCGCACTTGCTGATATTAATCAGTCCGTGATAATCCATTTGTACTTGGTCAGCTTCGCTATGCGGGACTGTCGTCGGTGTCGTGCACCCTAATAACATGCCAGTCATAGTGAAAGCGACTAATTCCTTTTTCATACGTCAACCCTGCTATTTCATCAAATAAATCGCGAAACCAACCCAGCTTGCGATCAATAGTAACCACGGCAATTTACTGGCGTGATTTGATGTTGTTTCAATACTCGTGTCTACATTGTTCTCTTCGTCTAGATTAGCTTGTTGAGTCTGCTTCTCTTTCTGTACACGTTTCTTTGCTTTATCAGCTTGGCGACTGCGTTCTTTTTGCTGTTTCTTGTAAAGTGCGATGCCTTTCTCGATACCTTGAGCAATCAACTTCGTTTGTTCTTTGGTTTGAGCTGGCTTTTGCGTCGCTTTGGCTATCTTCAGTGCTTCTTGTTGAGATTCAACAGACGGTGTATTAGTTTTCTTTTTCATACTGAGTTCGATAATTAAAACGGATTAACCAATAAGATAACGCAAACCTAGTTAAGTATGAATGATTTGCGTTAAAGTGTTGGTTTGAAAATAAGTGAAAGTGAGATTTGTGCGGTACTCCATAGAACAATACGACAAACACGGCTTTTTGAAAGCCCCGATCTTATTATGGTTAGGTTGGCTATTTCTGGCGAAAGCTTTGGTCGTTTTCATTGTTGCTGGCGCAAGCCGAGAGTCGGGAACGGATATCCTCGAAATAATTTACCCTGACCATCAGATGTTTTATGTCGGAATTGCTTTAAGTATCCCTAGCTTGCTACTGATGTGGTTGTTTGGACTTAGAACACCAGATAGAAAACGCCTCAATAAAGTCGTGTCTTGGGGGCGTTGGGTCACTATGATGGCTATCTTGGCGCAGGGGTCTCATACCGTTTATTTAATCTATTTGGATAACGGATGGTTCCGTTGGTCAAATGGCATCACCCTGTTGTTGCTCCTATGGTTAGCGCTTTTTCTAACCAATAGTCATGCCGCTAGGGATTGCTTTAAAGTGGTTGAGCTCGAAGACTGATTCTTATCAAAACATTTGTCCCATTCACAATTATACTTAGAAGCTAAAAATGAAAGGATTAATCTATGCTTAACATCTCAAATGAGCAGCCTAACGTTCAAAGTGCTATCTTGCCAGAAGCTGGGCCTTTCGCTCTTTACGTTCAATTAAAAGTGAATGCTAACGCTGCTAACGTATTAGCTGAAATTCAAAAGCTTCCGACTCTAATCGACGAGCTTAACCAAACTCAACCAGATGCGAACTTAACGGCGTCGGTTGCGTTCTCAAAAGCTTTTTGGGATAAGTTCGAGCAAGCTGCTCCCTCTGATCTAATTGATTTCCCTGCGCTTGGTGAGGGTGACGTCACTGCACCGAGCACATTGTCTGATGTTCTGATTCACTGTCATTCAAATCGACACGATCTGCACTTCTTCATCCTACGTAAATTGCTATCTGAAGTAGCAGCGGACGTTGAAGTAGTAGATGAAACCTACGGTTACCGCTTCCTAGATTCACGTGACATGACCGATTTCGTTGATGGCACAGAAAACCCGAAAGACGCACAGCGCGCTGAAGTGGCGATTGTGCCTGAAGGTGAGTTCGCTGGTGGTAGTTATGTGATGGTGCAACGTTTTGTGCATAACCTACCTGCTTGGAACCGATTGAATGTATCGGCACAAGAGAAAGTGGTTGGCCGAACTAAACCTGATTCAATTGAGTTAGATGATGTTCCTGCGGCGTCTCACGTTGGCCGTGTGGATATCAAAGAAGAAGGCAAGGGGCTTAAGATTGTTCGCCACAGTCTACCTTACGGTACTGCTACGGGCGACCACGGCTTATTGTTCATTGCTTACTGTAACGTTCGTCATAACTTCGATGCGATGTTAGAGAGCATGTACGGCGTAACTGATGGCAAAACAGACCAACTGCTTCGCTTTACTAAAGCGGTGACTGGCGCGTATTACTTTGCTCCTTCAACTGAGATGTTGAGTGCATTAACGATTAAGTAAGTCGTCTCAAAAAGAATAAACAAAGGGAGCCTCAGGGCTCCTTTTTTATTAAAGCTTTATATGAATTGGTCGATATAAGAGCAATCGTGAGTTTTATTCCTCTTTTTGTAAGCGAAGGTCTATGGCTATAACTGTTAATACCAATGTCTCAGCGCTGGTGGCCCAGAGAAACCTCTCTAATGCCAATAACATGCTGAACCAATCTTTGGAGCGCTTGGCTTCAGGGAGTCGTATTAACAGCGCTAAAGACGATGCGGCTGGCTTACAGATCTCAAATCGATTAGAAGCACAGATGAGTGGCATTGATGTTGCTGTTCGAAATGCTAACGACGGTATCTCCATTATGCAGACTGCAGAAGGAGCTATGAATGAAACCACTAATATCATGCAGCGCATGCGAGACTTATCCCTACAAGCGAGTAACGGCTCGAATAGTTCATCGGAACGAATCGCTATTCAAGAAGAAGTCACCGCGTTAAATGACGAGCTGAATCGAATTGCCGAAACCACTTCATTCGGTGGTAAAAAACTCCTTAACGGCAGTTTTGGGCACACCTCGTTTCAAATCGGCGGCAGTTCGGGCGAAGCTGTGCAGATTGGTTTGAAAAGCATGCGTACTGATGACATCAACATGGGCGGCTTTAGCTACGTTGCTAATGGCATGGCCAGTGATTCATGGGAAGTGAAATCAAACCAGAATGATATGACGATGTCGTTTACGGATCGTTTTGGTCAGCCTCAAGAGATCACCATTAATGCGAAAGCGGGCGATGATATCGAAGAGTTGGCGACTTACATTAATGGTCAAACGGATCTCTTATCGGCTTCTGTTAATGATGACGGACAACTTCAGATTTATATGTCAGGTGAAGATACCGCGGGTACCATCTCTTTTTCAGGTTCATTAGCCAGTGAGCTTTCGATGTCAGCGGGCTATTACGAGTCAGTTAATGACATCAATGTAACGGATGTGGGTGGTGCTCAGCGCGCCGTCTCTATTTTGGATACGGCGATGAAGTATGTCGATAGCCATCGCTCTGAATTAGGGGCAATGCAAAACCGCTTTGATCATGCCATTAACAATCTTGAAAACGTTCATGAGAATTTGGCGACATCAAACAGTCGAATCAAAGATACCGACTACGCCAAAGAAACCACTCAAATGCTCAAGCAACAAATACTGCAGCAAGTGAGCACAACGATACTCGCTCAAGCCAAGCAAGCGCCGAATCTAGCTTTAACGTTATTAGGTTAATGAATTACCTACAATCTTATAAAAGCATTTCAGCTTGGCCGGTGCTTTTTGGCGAATAAAAATACAATTTCTCACTCGACTGACTTCCCGGCAACTTTAGCGATTTTCTCATCTTTTTTCTATAATTTTACGACCAGTCACGCTTTCTTCTGTTTTACCGCTATTTCTTTAAATTTGTTGTTTTTTTCCTAAAGGTTTCGCCAATCACGCCGTTATTAAAAGTAACTTAGAGATAACTACTTGGTTTTCCGAGACGTCGGAAACCGCTATACCGGAAAATCAATTGGAGAAGTCACCATGGCAGTGAATGTAAATACAAACGTTTCAGCGATGACAGCGCAACGTTACCTAAACAATGCAAACAGCGCACAACAAACATCAATGGAGCGTCTAGCTTCTGGCTCAAAAATCAACAGCGCAAAAGATGACGCTGCGGGTCTACAAATCTCGAACCGTTTGAACGTTCAAAGTCGTGGCCTTGATGTTGCTGTACGTAACGCGAACGACGGTATCTCAATTGCACAAACTGCTGAAGGTGCAATGAACGAGACGACTAACATCCTGCAACGTATGCGTGATTTGTCTCTACAATCTTCAAACGGCTCAAACTCAAAATCTGAGCGTGTAGCGATTCAAGAAGAAGTAACAGCACTGAACGACGAACTGAACCGTATCGCGGAAACGACGTCTTTTGGTGGTAACAAGCTGCTTAACGGTACTCACGGTACTAAATCATTCCAAATCGGTGCGGATAACGGTGAAGCTGTAATGCTTCAACTGAAAGACATGCGCTCTGATAACGCTCAGATGGGTGGTAAGAGCTACCAAACTGAGAACGCGAAAGACAAAGACTGGAACGTTCAAGCGGGCTCTAACGACCTAAAACTGTCGTTCACTGACAACTTCGGCCAAGCACAAGAAATCGACATCAGCGCAAAAGCGGGTGATGACATCGAAGAGCTAGCGACTTACATCAACGGTCAACAAGATTCTGTTAAAGCGTCTGTTACTGAAGACGGCAAGCTACAAATGTTCACAGGCAACAACAAAGTGAGCGGCGATGTGTCTTTCTCTGGCGGTCTTGCGGGCGAGCTAGGTATTCAAGCAGCTAAAGACGTAACGGTTGATACTATCGACGTAACATCTGTTGGCGGCGCACAAGAGTCTGTAGCAGTAATCGATGCGGCCCTTAAGTATGTAGACAGTCACCGTGCTGAGCTAGGTGCTTTCCAAAACCGTTTCGACCACGCTATCAGCAACTTAGACAACATTAACGAGAACGTTAACGCATCTAAGAGCCGTATTAAAGATACCGACTTCGCGAAAGAAACGACTCAGATGACTAAGTCTCAGATCCTTTCTCAAGCTTCAAGCTCGATTCTTGCTCAAGCGAAGCAAGCACCGAACTCGGCACTTAGCCTACTAGGTTAATCGATTGAAAAGCCACGTTGACCGATAGTGTTGACGTTAGGCTTCCACAAATTAGCTCGTGGTGAGAGATGAGCGCTAAACAGACCCAGCTTCGGCTGGGTTTTTTATTGCCTGAAATTTGGAGAAGAGAGGGGAGTTGTGGTGTTGGTAGTTGATTGGAAAGCGAGATTCCCTATCACG
>NZ_JBFRTU010000012.1:0-29017 GCF_041474275.1 Vibrio sp. 10N.222.52.B7
ACTTTACTCAGCATGATTCAAAGCTCTCTTGTACTTGGTGCAAGAGAGTTTTTTATGCCTAGGAAGAAATCAGAGACCAGATAAAAAAGAGCCACAAGTGAATCATCACTTGTGGCTCTTTTCGTTTAGTTCTAGGTGCTCGGTTCTAGTTATTAGCGGGTATGAGCTTATGCGTTCAATTCGTGCTGAATAACGTAATCCAAAGCACCAACAACAGCAGCAACTTGAGCATCATTACACTCTTCGTCTGTTACTTTGTCACTGTCTGGGTAAACCTCTGTGGTTGTACCGTACTTACAGTCAGTCACGCCGCCACATAAGCCAAGCTTCTTCATTGGGTAGTTGATCACGCCGTGTTGAGTGACGTCTGAACCAATGATCTTGCCTTCGTCATCCGCAGGCGCAATGTGGGTTACTTTTTCAACTGAAGCGATGACAGCAGCTTGGAATTCAGGTTGTGGGTTTTCAGTATCGCCAACCGTGTAGAAACCGTCTGGGATCATACCTTCGATGTACTCAATGCCATCACGAGCTGCGAGTGCAGGTCGGAATTCAGTTTCATCAGAGTCAGTCGTCTCATGCAGGTCAACGTGAACCAATACTTCTGGCAGAGACGCTACTAGAGCTCGTAGGTTTGCTGATTCTTCTGCTGGCGTACCGTCGTAGAAAGAGCGGTTTGGATCAACAGCATTTGGATTCCAGCGGTTGATCACTTCGTAGCCCCAAGGGCTCACACAAGGTGCGACAACAATGTTGAAGTGCGCCGTGTATTTTTCTGCTTGAGTCGCAGCGAATTTGATCGCGCCATGCACGCCACTGGTTTCGTAACCGTGAACACCACCTGTCACCAGAATCGTCGGCTTTGACTCGTCCCAGTTTTTGCTCTTGATAGCGAAGAGTGGGAAGCGAGCTTCGTCGTAGCTCAGTGCGCCGTATTGTTCGATGTCAAAGCGGTCTGCCAGTGCTTTAATCTTTGGTACAACTTCTTGCTGGTATTCACGCTTAACCGTTCGTTGAGCTAACCATGCTTCACGTTCTGCTTGTTGCCATTTTTGCCCTGGCTTACCAATCGGGTAGGTAGATTCACTTTTCATCAATACTTTTTCTTTTATGTTCGTGAAAGATTAAGACAGATTATTCCTGTCTAACAGAGACAGCAATAGAAAACACAACTTGTGACTTTATTTTTTACAGACTCATAACTTTGATGAGTGAATTGATGGTGTTACATTTTATTGATGGTTCAATTCTTTATAAAGAGACAACAAAATGGCTGGAGCAAGTTTACTAACACTGCTAGATGACATTGCAACCGTGTTGGATGATGTCGCATTGATGTCTAAGGTAGCCGCTAAAAAAACCGCAGGCGTATTAGGTGACGATTTAGCCCTTAACGCCCAGCAGGTATCCGGTGTTTCTGCTGAAAGAGAAATCCCAGTGGTATGGGCGGTCGCCAAAGGCTCATTTAAAAACAAGCTGATTTTGGTTCCGGCAGCACTATTGATCAGTGCATTCATTCCTTGGTTGATCATGCCACTACTGGTGATTGGTGGTCTGTTTCTTTGTTTTGAAGGGGCAGAGAAAATCTTAGAAAAGCTTTTTCCTCATGCTCATCAACACGAAGAGAAAGATGAGGAAAGCAGCTCGGGTGAATCTGTTGAAGAGTATGAGAAGAGAAAGGTAGCAGGCGCGATTCGGACTGACTTTATCTTATCTGCGGAAATCATTGTAATTGCGCTGGGTACCGTAACGGGTACAAGTATCGTGACTCAGATTCTTGTGGTGAGTTTGATAGCGGTTGTGATGACGATTGGTGTTTATGGCTTAGTGGCAGGGATCGTTAAGCTGGATGATTTAGGTTTCTATCTCCAGCGAACATCGAATGGCAGTGGCATTAAAACTCGATTGGGTAACGGGCTAGTCGCGTTTGCGCCCAAGTTAATGAAGACGCTTGCGGTGGTCGGTACTGCGGCGATGTTCTTGGTTGGCGGCGGTATTGTGGTGCACAACGTTCCTGCGATTCATCACTTAATTGAACCGATTATTATGGACTTCAGTGGGCATACGATTGCGACTGCGGTGGTACCAACGCTATTAAATGGTGTGATTGGGGTTTTATCTGGATTGATTGTCGTTGCTATTTGGACTGCTATCGGAAAAATTCGCGGTAAGTAATCGTTAAATTACTGCTGGGAATAAGACAGTCTTTCATCGAAACAAAAAAGGGTCACCATAATTACTATGGTGACCCTTTTCGCTAAATGGAGGGTGTTTATTTAACAGCCCAAGTGCTTATTTTACAGACCAAGCAATCGCCTCGCCGCCACGGATTGGCACAACGATGTCTGAACCGAAAGGCATCGTTTCAGCAACATTCCACTCTTCTTTAACGAGCGTAATTGTATCTGAGTTACGTGGCATGCCGTAGAAGTCTGGGCCATTGTGGCTCGCGAATGCTTCTAGGTTCTCAATCTTGCCTTCTAAATCGAATACTTCAGCGTACAGTTCAACCGCAGCGTGCGCTGTGTAAGAACCTGCACAACCACACGCTGACTCTTTTGCACCTTTAGCGTGTGGTGCAGAGTCTGTACCCAAGAAGAACTTCTTGCTGCCGCTTGTTGCCGCTTCGATAAGCGCTAATTGGTGCGTGTTGCGCTTTAGGATAGGAAGGCAGTAGAAGTGTGGCTTAATGCCGCCAACCAACATGTGGTTGCGGTTGTAAAGCAGGTGGTGAGCGGTGATAGTCGCAGCAACGTTGTCGTTCGCGTTCTTCACGAAAGTCGCAGCATCTGCAGTTGTGATGTGCTCTAGAACAATCTTCAGGTTAGGGAAGTCGTTCACAATCGGTGCAAGTACTGTGTCCAGGAACTGCTTCTCACGGTCAAAGATATCAACATCGTGAGTCGTTACTTCACCGTGTACCAAAAGTAGCATGCCAACTTCCTGCATTGCTTCTAGTACGTGGTAAATCTTTTGAGCAGAAGTTACGCCTGAATCAGAGTTTGTTGTTGCGCCAGCAGGGTATAGCTTCGCTGCTACAACAGCGCCAGATTCTTTCGCTTTACGAATTTCATCAGGTGTTGTGTTGTCTGTCAGGTAAAGTGCCATTAGAGGCTGGAATTGTTCACTTGGCTGCTCTGCCATGATGCGTTCACGGTAAGCAAGAGCCATTTCGGTATCGGTTACCGGTGGGATCGTATTTGGCATGATTAACGCTCGACCATTGTAACGGCTGATATCGCGAACTGTATCTTTTAATACTTCGCCATCGCGTAGATGAACGTGCCAGTCGTCAGGACGAGTAATCGTAAGTTGTGTCATTGAAGGCTCCCACCATTTGAAGTGTTATGTAGTTGGAGCCTAAACTCAGCGAAATCTGTGAAAGCAATCGCTTACGTTTAGGCGACAGGATGATAGTGGAAAAGTACTTTCATTTCATCCTATTTTTAACTCTTCATGGCTAGGAGCTTGTTTTTATGGATATTTTATTCGGTATCTATTTGTTAATAAGGGTTAGCGGGTGGCTACCCACAGACCATGGATCATTCCTGGAACCCAGAAGAAGAAAGTAAGAATGATATTAATCACCAAATCTTTCCCGGCGCCGCGAGCGAAGAACACGCCAACAGGCGGAAGCAGTACACATAAGATGATAATGACGAGTTTGTTCATGATAAATCCTTTTTATTCAATGAAAGTTCAATGCGGTAAACGTGTTCATATTATAGAACGTCTCGAGAGTGTTACGGCATTGCTGCCTTAATGTACCAAAATAGAAAGCTAAACATCTCAAGATACTAGCCTAGTATCAAGTGTTTAATGCCTGCCAGTTCGACTAAAGTTAGATTGGATGTAATAGTGAGGTTTGAGTTGAAATTGTTTAAATTGAAACATAAATAGTGTGCAGTCTAGCGTTAAACTAGTTACGAATAACTAGGGCGTGTTGATCTTTCGTGAGTGTTTTTTGAACAGCATGGTAAAGAGTTATAATTTGCTTCGCCAAAAGTAAAACCATAACCAATACCATGCCAAGAACAATGCTAACTGATATTCGCTGGGAACTGCTACTCCAAGTTATGAAAAGTACAGGTCGTATTTACGATAAAACTGAACATCGAATGACATTTGAAGGAATACTTTATCGAATGAGAACAGGTATTCCTTGGCGAGATCTACCCTCTGAGTTCGGAGAGTGGAGTACCGTTTACAGACGATTTAATCTTTGGTCAAAGAAAGGGATTTTAGATAATCTTTTCAAAAGTTTATCTAACATGGCTGATTTTGAATGGGTATTTCTTGATGGCTCTATAGTTAGAGCACATCAGCATAGTACAGGTGCAGCTACTGAAAGTTCAGAGCAAATAGGAAAAAGTCGCGGGGGCAACTCAACCAAAATTCACTTAGCCGTAGATAGTGGTGGCCTGCCGATTTGCTTTGATTTATCAGAGGGACAACGCCACGATATAGTGCATGCCGAAAGCTTAGTTGAGCAACTCGATGAAGTTAATACCATCGTTTGTGATAAAGGATATGACAGCGAACCTTTCCGTACTTTTGTTAAGGAACGTGGCGGAGAAACGGTAATTGCTAAACGCAATTACGGACAAGATATAGACAAAGACAGTATGGATTGGTGTTTATACAAGTATCGTCACTTGGTCGAAAATGCCTTTGGGAGAATTAAGCATTATCGAGCTATTTCAAGTAGATATGACAAGCTAGAAAGGAATTATGCCAGCATGTTATCGCTGGCATTCATGTTAATGTGGCTACCGATGTATTGTTGAACGCGAAATGTACAGCAAAGATCAACACGCCCTAGTTTAACGCTAGCGTCTTAGGATTATTCGGTATCAACCCAAAGCTCTAATCCATTTAGGTAGCTGTCTCCTGTGGCCCTAAAGCCTGTTAACTGCTCATCTGCGGTTAGAGTATATTCATCGCTATAGTGACCTGAGTAAGATTTGCTACCACAGGTTAACAGTAAGCCACCAGATTTATTATATAGAAAGAGTCGAGACATATCGTTTCCAGACCCAAACTCTGTGGGTCCCCAGACAGCTCTAACTCTACCTATGTCAGCAACGTTTATTGTATGTTTGGCTCCGCCAGTGCCTCCAATATGAGCACCTCCTACCTGCGAGATAGAATCTACAATAAACCCACAGCCAAACGTCACTTGAGCATTGATACGAGTATCAAATAGATAATCATTACCAATGTCATCACCAAGGAATTTAACTGGATACCCTAGAGGTGTTGCATCGACGCAAGCAGCAAATCGAACACTCGAATTGGCATCATATGTACTAACAACTCTATCTGCCATGTTTACGGAATGATGATAGCTAGTTCCACTTGCTCCTTGGTTACTAGCCCAGTAGCTAACGTCAATTGGCCAGTTGTGATTAGTAAACAAACGGCCACTAGTATTGCCATCATCATATAGGCTTCGAAGTTCCGTCACCGTTGGCAATCGTGCTCCTCTAGCTTGGCACAAGTGATTAGCAGTGTGCCAATCGTGAGAAGCCGTGGTGATACCATTTAAAGCGGTAGTACCGTTACCAACTTGAGGTGTGGCGATGATTTCAGCATCTTTAGCATCTGCGTACATCAACGGTGGTAGGTAGATATTCCCTGAGACGATTGGCTCATATGGGTTACCGACGTAACCTTGCAAAATTCCTGTGGCATAGCCCCCTTTTCCATCAGACACAACATAGGACACAGATGTTTCTCCAGGTTGGGTACTAGTGAAATCAAACTCAGTATCATTGAAAAGATTACCATCGTTGTTGGCATCGTTTGGAATTAAGATGGTTGCACCAAAGCTGTATATGTCAACGAGATGAAGAGTATCACCGTCAGGGTCACTTATAAGATCCGCAACATTGAACCTTAATTGTTTACCATAAGGAATTTTAGCTACCTCGTCACCAGAGTCTGGATCTATATAACTGATTTTCCTACGAGATTCTGCTGTTGGTGCACTGTTTGTGTCTGTTGAGACCGCGATATCAATACTACCAGCTAACACACTTGAACCATCACTATAGCTATATAGGATGCGTTCTACGCCGCTTGGTATGCCATCTCCTGGGGTGTAATCAATCGTATTAGTTGATGTGTTTGCAATAGCAGTTGAATTTGTCGCATCACCATTAGGCAATGTAACCGTGGTTGCTAATGCATATGTGCTTGTGTCTAGAGAGTACCCCGCGTTCCCAAGCTCTTTAGCGATATCTATTTGTACAGATGTGAAAGAGGAGGTTAGTCCTGAAATCGGTGTAAGTTGCTCAGTTGACTCACCGACAGCCGCACGAACTGTCGCTTCAGCAAAACCATCTCCTGATGTTGCTGAAGTAGCGCTAATACGCGCCTCTCCATGGTTACTATGGGAGCTCATAGCGATGTCAGAAGGTAGCGCAGCGCCAACTCGATAGCGGTAGTCGCACACTTTTGCACTTTGAGCGCTAATGGTGAAGCCATTGGCATTTTGGGATACAACATTACAATCATAGCTATTATTCAAAGACGTAACTGTCGTTAATGTAACTGACGAATCATCAGATGACTCCATATTATTCGACAAATCAACAAAAAAGGTATTTGTGGGAGTGCTTTGACGAATTACATCCTGAGCATAGTAAAGGGTATCTCCTGATGTTGGAGATTCGGGTTTGGAGTTAGTAGTCGCTTCGTCGCTAGATGCACCACACCCAAACAGCGCCAATGATATCGCTACTGACAGGGATAATTTATGAAAAGGTGCGTATGTACTTATTCTCATCATGTATTTAATACTCATTAGTGAATGTTATGGGAATTAAGCAAAGAGAGCACAGCCCATTATTTATTTGCGTATTCTAACAAGGCTAAATCACTTTAAATTAGCACGAGCTAGTATCTGGCACTGGTGAGTGCCTAGTTGACAGCTGGCGCTATTAGCAATGATATAAGTTAAAACTCAAACTGTTATACGTCTCTAGTATTTATATTGAAGTGGGGTTGTTCATGTGAATAACTACTTTTATAAGATAAGACCGAAGGTGGGATCTAATACCAGTTACTAAATTAGCGAATGAGTAACCTAAGGAATTAAATGCCTAGGTTATTTTTTAGGTGAATGGTTTTCTTGCTCAAATATCCACTAGGCATATCGGAAGGTCACTTTTCTTTACTTGCTAACCAAAACGTTTATTCATTGCATATCATACACCCGAAGTTAGCAAGGGGCTAACTAATCATATTATGAATATATCGAAGGAAATAAAAGTGAAAAAACTAACACTTATTACACTGCTATCTGCAATTACATCTGTTCCAGCTTTTTCTGCACCTGGCGATACCTCTATTGGTTCTGTAGTATTCAGCGGCTTTGTTCCTGGTTTTGTATCCAACGGTGACATCCTTGTTACTGGTGCGGGCGGTAGTGAAGACCCTGCTTCTTTTGTTGGTACGTTACAGGTGAACGCTGACGGTACGTTCGCAACGACTAAAGCAGTTGTTTTGGAAGCGCATGACTACACGGGGGCTGTGCTTGGGGCTTTAACTCCAGCTAACTGGACGGTATCACAAGTAAATGTGCTTCCAGCTTCAATGGGTGAAGTACAGCCTAACATTGTCGTCGGCGATAACCTTTCAGCGACGGAACTTACTGCAGCTGACTACTTAGCTTCAACTCAACTTTCAGCAGGCGATACGATTCAACTGTATGTTGCTAACGATACAGCACACTCAACTCCAGATGATATTGCTGGTACAGAAGTTATCGTTAACGTTGATATGATTGCAACTTTGCCATAAGAAAAAATCTCATTATTTGATAGGCACTTAATTAATTAAGTGCCTTGTTTTTCGAGGCTGATGAAAATGAATATCTATATAAATTATTTCTTTCTATTATTGCTTGTTATTTTTAGTTTCAATAGCTTTGGCTATGAAAGCTATTCATTTCCAGTAAATACACAAATAAATAGAGCGAATTTGTATGACTATTCTATAAATGTAGATTTATCTGATGAGTTTATTGCACTGAAGTATGATGGTGAGAACGAAACCTTTCTAAATGGGCGTTTTTATTCTTATATTAGAACGAATATACCAACAAGCTCTGGGGATTCGTTTGAATACAGTTATAACATATCAGAGTTCACTTCTAAATGTGTTTTCAACGATAGCGGTGAGACTATGTATGATGATTTTGTCGATCTCTATATCGATAGAAAACATTACTCTGATATTTCAGATATACCAAACTTTGAATTTAATAATATTAAAAATACTGAATATGAAAACTCTACCAATGAATTTGAATTAGTGACAAATAAAAATATACCGAGTGATGAGCCATTAGATTGCAATGGTCGTATTACGTTCAATGTGGAGCTTCAACTATAATGTTTATTAGACTTTGGTTTGGTTTAAACTTAATTATCATATTTTTCTTGGCCATAATATATAGTTCAAAATCCGTCGCAAATATTCCAGATGGATTTGAAGATATGTTTGAAGAGAAGTTGATAAGAATGCCACTAATTCTCTCGGCTGATAACAACAAATTATTCTATTCGGAAGCTTTCATCTCGGGTGATGAAGTAAGAATTCCCACTTCACAAAAACAACTTGTAGCACAAGCATTGGCGAATGAACTTGGTATTGAGAAAGATGTTAGCGATGCGATGGCAACAACACTGGTAAATGGGGTTGAATCGAGCCTAGATTGTAAAGGTTATCGAAGTGAATGTGGTCTACTACCTGATTTATATGATTTTGTTTATGTGCCAGATAGCCAATCATTGATTATTCATGTTAACTCACAATTCTTAACTGAGATAATAGAAGAGTCAGAAATAAAATTTGTAAAAGAAGAGATCGATCAAAACGCGATCATTATGTCACATGGTTTGAATCTATCTGGTTCTTATAGCGACAACACTGATTATACATCGTCTTATTCTTATCAACATGAAAATTATGCAGGTTTTGGCAAGTATGGCTATTTGCATAATGATCTAAACTTTAGTGATGTCAATGGTTTCAGTTCGGATGACTCATCGTATAACTATGTTGGTGGTAATACTCGTTTCTTTGTCGGGTATAAATACCAAGAACGCCCTTGGAATAGTACTCAGTTTTTAGAAAATGGCAGCAAAACTTCTGGTTACATGTTGTCGATTGGATCGACGAGAGAGCTAGTAAAAAAATCATCTTCTAATTCTAGACGAGTATATTTGAACATTTCAAGAGCTGGTCGACTAGAAATTAATGATGATAGAGGCCGTGTTCTATTAAGTCGTAATGTGGATGCAGGGCAAGAATACTTTGACTATAACGAGCTACCATTTGGTACTTATACTGCGACAATTCGAATATTTGATGGTAGTGAAGAGTTTTACACAGAAGATAGGTTGATAGTCAATACAAGCTCTTCGTCGATTAAAACCGGCGAACTAGATTATCATATTACAGCCGGTTATTTATCAAGAGACCTGACGAATACGGGACTAGAGGACGATTTTGACCAGAAATCCATCAACTTTGCTTATGATAATTATGAAAGTCCAATGTTCACCAATGGGAAATTGAGCTATCAAGTTACGGATTTTTTTGCACTGGGTGCAGGTTCGTTTATTACAGGGGAAGATAATTATAATTATGTTGGTGGTCACTTATCTTTAGGGGAAGTGTCCAGAATATCGGCAGTAACAGGATTATTTGACGATGGATCTAGTTTTTATAATTTTGATGTGGGGATTTATAACTTAAGTGTATCTTACACAAAATTTGATAGTGAAAATGATAATAGTATTGGAGATATTAGTTTGTCTCAACTTTTATTCAGTAACTCGAACTATACGTCATTATCAGTAAATTACAACAAGTACTTAACGAGAAATATATCATCATATATATCGGGTATATTAACAAAAAACCAATATAAAGATTTTAGTAATGGTTATAATAATGAATCAGAAAGTTGGTCTGCAAGAAGTGGCGTGCAGATATCATCATTACCACTTGACTCAAAGGTGAACTTAGAGTTATCAGCAAGTGAATCGAGCGATATAAATTATGGTGTTATGGCCTCAATAATTATTCCAATAGGCCAGGAAAACACATACACACATAGTACACAAGCACAAATAGATGATAGTGGTGATGTTGCGCTATCGCATAGAGATACAGTCTCAAGTAGTCTAATTAACAGAAACAATCTAAATGTATCAAGCTCTGCGGGACTTTATTATCAAGATTCTACTGAAGACCAAAGCAGTGCCGATTTATCATTGTCTGCAAATTATAAGAATAAATATATTGACTCAAACTCTTATACCTATATCAATTCAAGTAGCAATACAAGTGTTTCTGCATATATTGGTACAAGTAATATCGTAACTTCTCAAGGAATAGAGTTTACGAGTGAAAAGTCATCTTCTTATTTTATTTCGAATAATGATACAGGGGAACTGTCTTCGGATGGAAAATTCTTGGCGGTAGTTAACTCCGAGCAGAATGGAAAACAAAGCAATGCTTATGTTAGTGGAGATGCTTTGACGGTATATCCATTAAAAGAGTTCTATGAATATGAATTCAAGCTTGATACGGAAGCCTCTGATTTTTACAACAATGGTGAGTCTTATACGTCGGCTACTAGTTATCCAGGAACTGTTATCCGTTTGGATACGTCGTTGTCTGAGTTGAAATCATTTATATCGACGTTTAGTGATATAAATGGAAATCCAATAGACGGAGTTGAATGTATCGGTGGAGGTTGTGTTTCTACTGACAAGCTTGTTGAAGGTGTGTATCAATTTAAGGTGAAAGATAAACAACCTTACAAAATTATATCTAAGGAAAACCAATGTGTAATACCGGAGTTATCATCGGTTAATAATTTGAATTTAGGTAATAACTTCTGTATGCCATCATTCGAAGAAAATAGTGAAGGTTATCAGATAGCCCTAGTTGATGGTGTTTATTATTACTACTTAGGGCAATACAAGGATAGTAATATTGTATTGAACTATCAGAACAAACTGAACAACTCAGGTGTTGAAATTATAAACAAAAAGCTTGGCGGTTATTTGTATATATTCGCTAAGTCTCCTGAGCAACTAACTACGGCAAACAAACTGTATGTTGATGAACTCATTAATTATGCAGTTCATATGGAGATGACGCCATATGCTTATAACTAACATAGAGAAAATTATGCAACGTGTAATATTTACTTCGATACTATTAATGACGACCTCTTTTAGCCATGCATTTAGCATAGATAAAATGCTTCTTATAGCTGGAGAAGATGGTAATGGAGTTTTTACTCTGACTAGTTCGAAAACTGAACCTGAATATATAAAAGGTAACGTTAGCCAAGTAAAGGTTGAAAACGGAGAGTTAGAAAAGGTAGAGCTAACAAAAGATAATTTACCTTTATGGGATCTTGCGCTATTACCCAATAAACTGATATTAAATCCGGGGGAAAGACGTCGTGTATCAGTAAAGAATTTATGTCAGGTTAATTGTGATGATTTAGAGAAGGACAAAGTTTATCAAGTGACTTTCATGCCTAGCGTTATCGATGGAGATAAAAAAGAAAGTATAATTGGTATTAATTATGGTTATGCTCCTTATTATATTGTACCTGCAAAAAATACTAATGTTGACTACAAAGTTAAATATAACGGTTCAGAAGTTTATGTGGAAAATAATGGTAACACATTTTTCTACATACAGTTTGATAACTGTAAACCGAATTCTGTTAGTAACAAATGTAAACAAACTAATACAATACTATCTGGTCGAAAGAAAACCATAAAATTAGCAGAAGGCCTGCAAAATGTCGATTCGTTATCCGTTAAGGTAGCCAACCATGATTACAGTTATAACAAAAATATCACTATTAAAAAGAAATAGCCTAATTAGTATAGCGCTATTATTCACGGCTTTAGATAGTAGCCATGCTGCAGATGTATACGGAACGATTACAGCAAACAACTCTGTGGTTTGGAACAATGCGGCGCCAAATAGTTATTTCGGTAGTGAAGCTATATCTCCATCTGCATGGACGATAGCGCAAGAGCAACCAACGGCAGAGTGGTATCCCGCAACGATGGATAACCAACCCGTTAATAACGTTAGCTTTGTTAATCATTCTACAGGCGAAAGTTTTAACACCAGCCTGGAGTTGTTAGGCGTTGAGTATAATTTGGGTAGCTCGGCTAGTTATTTCACATCAAAAGACTACGGGTCAAATGTGGGAATGGGAGTTGCCAATGAGTGTGCAGCTACAAATATAAGTGGTTCGAGTGCGAAAGTGGGCCAAGAGTCGACTTTGTGTGTGTCGCGAATGGGTTACACAGCAACAAGCCGAATAGAGCCTTTTAAGTTTTATCGACCTGCTTTCGCTTTGCCTAATATCAGTAATGATGTGTTCGCAGCCCCTGTTGGATCTGGAACTTTTACGGCATCAATTAACCTTTCACCCACTTACTTTTTTACAAGTCAAACCGGTACGATGACTTATACCAGAGTGCCGGAGACGTTAATTATCACGATTGATTATCAAGCTGCGATCCTTGAATCATTAACGGTACTTGGAGACGGGAATATTGAACCCCAGTATGATACTGCAACAAAAAGGATCTCTGGTACAACGAGGTATGATGTTAGCTTGTTAGGGACTTTACCTACAGGCGTTATTATGACATTTAGCCCTACGTCAGGTGACTATGAGCTTACAAATATTGATAACTCGCTAGAAAAGATACCCTACACAATCACGTGTGCCATTGGCTGCGAAAGCCCTGACAAGGTGATTGTCCAAGACGGAGTACTTAATACCGTATCTTTTCCTGATTCAGAAGTGATTACAGTGAATGGAGAAGGTAGTAACAAAGTTGATGTAGCATACGATGTTAGTTTTGATGTCGATGGAAATGCACTCAGTTCAGGTAATTACCAAGGGTCGTTTAATGTTGTTTATGAGGTGAACCTGTGAACCGACTAATTAATAATATTTTTTTTATGTTTCTAGTACTAACCAGCGGTGCAGCGGTTGCTGAGAAGCCAACTGCTCATATTTTGGGGGTAGGGGCAAACTATGGCTATAATTTTGATGGAGATATGTTTGAGAATTCTCAATCTATTTATTTTCTCTACCAATATAACCGACTTCAATTGAATCTAGGTATCAAACATTATAAATTATTAGATGATTCTGAGTACATACCTGATTTAGGTTTGCTTTATAGTATACATGATGGAGAAGAAATTGATTTAAAGGTTGGAGTCGGATTTGAAGATAAATATCCAACAATAGAGTACCTTGCTGAGTATGCTTTGAATGAATATTTCGGTGCGAGTATCGCACTTAATCAAACGTTGAATGATGATTTTGGGCAAAATCAACGAGAAGCCGTGGTTGGATTATCTTATTATTTCAATGACAGCAAGCGTAAGATTGAGTCTGACCAAGTTGAACCTCGCCCTTCGTCACTTGAAATTACGAAAGCTCCGGATTGCACATCTGACCCAACTGATACGGACTGTGACTTCGATACTATGTCTAACAGTATATCCGAAGTTGCTGTTAAGCCGACATTACCTTATGTCGTACAAGAAGGTGATTGGTTATATGAACTACGTAGAAAGTTCGGCTTCGATTTAGAAGAGATCATTGAGAGTAATGATATTGAAAATCCTGATTTGATCATTCCTGGCCAAGTATTAGAATAAGCTCTTACCGGTAACCTGATCAATATTAAAGTATTACTAGACCTATTTCTTATAAGGTATGGTGATGCTTTTTTTTTGCACTCGATTAAATCTGTCTAACTATTCATCTATGATCTTACATAGCTTACGTTGATGTGAATAATCAAGTGTTGCCAAGAATCATGGTTTACATACCAGATCTTAGGTTCAGGTATTAAATATTACGAAGTTAGATAAAATTTAATTCTCTTAATGTAAAACCATTAAACTACTATGAAGACTTGCAAGATATGTATTAGCGTTTTACTCTTCGGTCTCTCCCTAAGGTTTAACTGCCATCAAATCGCTAACCAGTGCATAATATGCATAAGTCTGGTGAATTGATGTGGCCGTATCCATGCTATATCATGATCGTTATGAATGGACTTTTCTGAACAAATTAATGTTTACAAATCTAACATCACGGATGCAAGAGTGGCTGGTAGGCATTAGACTTCTTTTTTCCTGCGAATAAGCTAAACTCTCATATGTAACCAATTACATTTGAGGTGTTTATGAAGTCGTTTGTCAATATTAAGGTCGTTTTATGTTCGTTTTTATTTTTTGCAACCTCAGCGATTGCTTCTATTAGTGCTGATGATGTCACGTTTTCAGGCCGAGTCGATGGAGATATACGAGCAATTTATTCTGACAAAAGTCTAACGAATGTGGATGGCATGCAAAACACGAAAGCTGTAAGAGGCATGACTCAGAGCAGTTATGTAACATTACTAAACAATGAAGTAGATGATGTAATTGTTCGTGAGGTTGACATGTAGTCAAGCGAACATAGCATATTAGATTCTAACTTTTTACCATATGCTTTAATACTCAATCGCTTAATTACATAGTATATAGATTGTACTGATAATTTAAGTGGGAAAATAATGAGGTATATTGGTTCAATAATATCGAATACGAATGTCAAAACTGTAGAGCTGTGTTTTGAAAGATTGAAGCAAGCAGGAGTTCATCCATCAGAACTATCTTTCGATGGATTGGTACTCCTGTTAATGTGCGCGGAAAGAGACCGCTTAGCAACACTGAGAGCTAATTGAGCATGGGTTTGAACAGGTTTGACAGCCTGTAAGCAAGTTCAAGAACTCGGGTTGAGTAAATAGCTGGCTTGTTTTTATGTGCATTAAAGCTTTAGAATAATAGTGTTTACCAATTTTGATTGCACCGTTGGTTGATTTTTTCTCGTACGAAACAACAGAAAATCCCATTTTTTCGAGTACTTCTGCTGAGCTCTTTATAGCAACTGTTGTGTAGTAGTCGGTAATGTTAGCGTGTTTTGCTAGAAACCTGAATTCTCTATTTAATTGTAGACGAAAAGGTCGCTCGTACAGCGAATGATGGCTCACCGCAAAATAAGCTAATTTTCGTCTTTTATTATAAGGAACGGTTTTTCTTAAATCTATTTCATCAATCGACTTTTGAGAAAGTGTTTCAATTTCGGAGATCATACCTTCAGTCGTGAATATAGTGCCTATGTTATGTCCTAATAGCTCCCCTGTGACGCTGTCGACATATTTATAGGCAATGAAACGTTTTTCATTGCAATATTTTAAAAAATCGATTTTATAGAGTCCATGCTTAATATTCTCATCAGAGGTTTTCTCATGAAAAACAAGTACAGAATTTACAATCTCACTATCATTAGAATTTCCAATCGGATATTCACAAACAGGATTGTGTTCGATCATCGATGTTGACTGATAATTTGCTCTGGCGATCAAGTTATTTAAACTACGGTATTTCTCTTCCATCAGAGTATTGAATTGATCAACTCTATTTTTAGAACTAGGGTCTTGATGTTGTAAATGACTAACTTTAGATAGATAAGGCTCAATATCGTTGGTAAATTCTCGCAAAACACGAATACTACGGCTAAGAGTTGGTTTAGTTGTTCCTCTTTCCCATCGACTAAGTGTAACGGTATCAATGTTCGATAGATCTCCTCCGAGTAAGTTGAGCTTTGTAGCTGCTTGACTTTGTGTTAGTTCATTCGCGATTCGATATTTTTTTAAGTATTCGCCAAACACAGTAGTTTTCTCCAATCTTTTGCATAAGGCGAAGTATTATTATGTGTAGAAACTTAAGATGGTAGGCATCTTAATTTAAAGTCTGTTTGGCTATGCCTAATGATTTTTGATTGAGTATTGGTTATCCCACTGGGTTGTTTTTATGAGGGTTATTATTTCGGGTTGAGAAAGAAGTGTCGCTGTATCAATTTCGTATAAGCAATGTTCGAATGAGCGGTTGCCTAATTTAAAACCTCCTTTTTCTGACTCAATATCAAATGCTATTTTCTTAAATCCAAGTTGCTCTAAAATTTGTCCGATTTCAGGCCATGCACTAAAGAAATAATAACGTTGAACATTTGAATAGTGAATTAGGTTTATAAATTGAGAAACTAACATACATCGAAATATCTGGAAATTAGAAGAGTAACGATTATAATTACAAACCGATAACTTAGTCGAATTTTTATAACTGACAGATTTTGTCAGGTCGATATCAATGATTTTTGAATGAGTAACTTTGTCAAAATAGTCACTTTCGAATATAAAACTAATTGAGTGACCTACCAACTGCCCGCTTTCTGTTATAAATCTTTTTAAAATAGCTCGTTTGTTTTGTTGGTAGTCATATAGATTAATGTCGAAAAAACCCTTCGGTGTATGGATGGCTGTTTCGTAAAAGATTTTAAGGCTAGATAGTATCTTGTCATCATCTTTCAAAAGAAGTGGCATCTCAGTAATTAAAGTTGATTGTGGCTCTTGTGGCTCTTCATAACTTAATGATGAAAGCTTCGTTACCCTGTTATTAAAACGAAGTTGTTCAACCTCGTCTAGTAGCTTTGTTTCGTTTGGATTAGGTATTAATTCATAAAAGTCACTCAGGTCAACCTGTAAACAACGCAAGATTCTTAGGCATTTTGCAAGTGTTGGTTTGGTTTTTCCTCGTTCCCAACGACTGAGAGTTACCACGTCTACAGAGCGAAACTCTTCATTTGCAAGGTTTAACTTAACAGCAAGCTCACTCTGAGTAAGACCTAGTGAGACTCTCAATTCCTTTAAATAGTCACCAAACATACATTATCCCTAAGCGTAATTTGATCTAATTGAAGTATAGTCATCTATGATAGTTAATGGCGTTTTTAATAACCTATCTAAATGTAACAGACTCGAGATTACCGTTTTGAAACGGCATTGTGTATTTGTACAGGAGTTCGTTTAACTACTTATGCAGTTTGTCTTCACGGTTAAGAAGTAGGCATGTAAAGCTACATATGATTTGTTCATGCTAATCCTTGCTAGTTATTGATCTGTAGTATGGATTAATCACAAAAAGAGGTTTGTTTATGAATACGAATATGTTGTCTGAAAATTTACAAGCCGAAGCACTTATTGACGATGTTAATCAGGGATTGTTTTATCCTGTTTTTCAACCGATAACTAATGGCAATGGAACTGTCGGTGCTGAGGTTTTGTTACGTTGGGAAAAAGGGCACGATGTTGAATCGTCAATTCGCTGTCTGTTAGACTCTAAGAAGATTGCATGGTTTACTCAAATATTCTTGTTAAGAGTGTCCGAGGAATTATTGTCTCAGAAGAAAATGATTGATTTTCTGACTATTAATATCTCCCCTGATCACGTTTTAAGTTTCACTTTTCTACGTGATATTTCCCCAATTTGGCAAGCATGTAATAAGTTGGGTATAACCTTATGGATTGAGCTTACTGAGAATGAACAATACCCGGTTGGCATTGACGAGAAAAGGATGATGTCCCAGTTTGGAGTATGTCGTGGTCTTGGAATTAAAATCGCGATAGATGACTATGGCAGTGGTTATAACACTGGTGAAGCACTGATTAGGGTTGTTAAACCGAACATAGTGAAAATAGATCGGTCGTTAATGAGAAACCGGAGTGATAATTCGACCTTTTGGGAGCGTCTTAGATTTTTAGCTCGGAAGTATCAGATTGAATTGTTATCTGAAGGTATAGAAAACCATGAAGATTTACGTTTTGCACAATCGCAGGGCATAGATTATTTTCAGGGCTATCACTTAGGCAAACCTGGCTCATTGAGTCAATTGTCGAAACAAGGTGCAGCATATTGCTGATCTACTTAAAAATAGCGTGAATAAATTCGGGTTACTTTTAGTGTGTAAAGCATCATCGTTAGTTTCAAGAGTTTTAGGTTTGCCGGAACATAATGCCATTCTATTAGTTTAATCATGCCTACTTAGTATCAAGTGTTTAATGCCTGCCAGTTTATCTATTTATAACCATTTGTTAGCATTGGGACAAACAACAAAACATTGGAATCGTTATGTCGCAGTCACCTTTGGATCAAAAGGCTTTGGAGCAAGAGCTTTCAGGTCAACAGCCCTCCTTATCTCAAATTAATGTGTTTCCGGTTAAATCAGTAGGTGGGATTGCACTCTCTTCTGCTTGGGTCGAAAAACAGGGCCTTACCTTCGACAGACGTTTTATGTTGGCCTTGGCTGACGGCTCAATGGTGACGGCACGTAAGTACCCTAAAATGGTCAAGGTATCTTCTAGCTTGCAACCAGATGGTTTGATCTTCACTTATGAAGCTAAAGAACCGCTGCGCTTAAAGTATGCGAGCTTCAAGATGCAAGAAGCGCCAGCAACGGTGTGGAAAGACAGCTTCACGGCATACACGACATGTGATGAAGCCGATGATTGGTTCAGTGATGTGTTGGGCGTGCGCGTTGAGCTACTGTTTTCTGGCGAGCAATCGAATCGTGTTCGTGAAAAGCTCGGTCACAATGTGAGTTTTGCTGACGGTTACCCAATGTTAGTGATCAGCCAAGCCTCTCTTGATGAACTCAATCGCCGCAGCCCTGAAACCCATTCAATGGATCAGTTCCGCACCAATTTTGTCGTCTCAAACACTGAAGCGTTTGCTGAAGATGGTTGGAAGCGCATTCGAATTGGTGAGGTTGAATTCGAAGCGGTGAAGCCTTGTGAACGTTGTATTCTAACTACTGTGGATGTTAAGAGTGGCGAGTTAAGAGCGACAAAAGAGCCACTCAATACCTTTTCTACGTTCAGAGCCAATGAACGTGGTGGCGTTTTCTTTGGTCAGAACCTTGTGGCGAAAAATGAAGGTCTGGTGAAAGCGGGTGACGTTGTTGAGGTACTTGAAACCAAAGAGAAAGAACATTACGAAGACTCTTGGGTCGAGTCACTGCACTTAACTTGCGTCGAGCGTGAAGAGATCGCTCGCGACTTCACAACCTTTTGGCTAGAGCCAGCGAAAGAGAACAATTTATTACCAAGCTATCAGCCGGGGCAGCATCTACCGATTGAAATGGTGATTAATGGCGAGAAAGTGTCTCGTCGTTACACGTTATCTTCTAGCCCTTCACGCGCAGGTCGTTTGGCGATTTCCGTGAAGCGAGTGGACGATGGTCAAATCTCAAACTGGCTCAATGATCACTTCCAAGTCGGTGACACGCTAGTTGCTCAGAATCCAGATGGCGCATTCTACTTAGAAGATAACCCAACACATCCATTACTGCTGTTATCAGCGGGAAGCGGCATCACCCCTATGTTGTCGATGCTTCGTTACTTAGCCGACCATGGTCAGATTGATGATGTGGTGTTCTATCACCAATGCAGCAGTGAAGAAGATATCCCTTATCAAGCTGAGATTGATAAGATCGCTCGCGAACATGCTGGTCTAAGTGTGATTTATTCACTAAGCCAACCAACGAAAGAGTGGGATGGTTTGTCAGGTCGTTTGAGTGTGTCTCATGTCGCCAAAATTGAGGACCTTCATAAGCGCCAAGCATTCGTGTGTGGCCCTGACGGCTTTATGGATAATGCCAAGAAATTGCTGATTCAAATGGGGCTGAATCCTCAGCATTATCATCAAGAAGCGTTTGGTGTTGCTCAATCAACGGAAGAAGCGGTGAAGCAACTGCAGTTGAGCGTTAACGGCTACCTGTTCGAAGGCAACAACCAATCAACACTACTAGAGCAAGCTGAGTCGGCAGGTGTGTCTATCGCATCAAGCTGTCGCGCGGGTTTCTGTGGTGCTTGTAAAGTGACCCTTGAGTCTGGGCAAGTTCATCAACCTGATGTACCGGCGTTGCAAGAGCATGAACGCAACATGGGGCAAATACTGGCGTGTTGCAGTGTGCCTCAAACTGATATCGAAGTTGTAGACTAACTCGGTAGGTCGGAAGGCCAGAAAGAAAAGCACATTGAATAGAAAAGGCCGGAAGTTCACTGAAATGAACTTCCGGCCTTTTTGATTCTAAGATTAATTCAAACAATTAATCGTAGATCGTTGGGATCGGTTGACGCTTGTGCTGTGTTGCTTTGTAGATGCCTACTAAGCGGTCTGACACGTCTTGAGGGACTTCTTTACCTTCAAGGAAATCATCGATTTGGTCGTAAGAAAGGTTCAATGCTGCTTCGTCGGCTTTCTGTGGATCAAGCTCTTCTAGGTCGGCAGTAGGCACTTTCTTAACCAATAGCTCTGGCGCACCTAGCGTTGCTGCAAGTTCACGAACTTGACGCTTGTTCAGGCCAAACAAAGGCGCTAAATCACATGCGCCGTCACCGTGCTTGGTGTAGAAGCCAGTGATATTTTCAGCTGAGTGGTCAGTACCGATGACAAGACCGCCAACGTAACCTGCAATTTCGTATTGTGCGATCATGCGAGCTCGAGCTTTCACATTGCCTTTCACAAAGTCGATTTTTGCTGAATCTGTTGGTAGTAGGCCTGTGCCCTCTAGAGCAATGTGAGATGCAGCGTGAAGCCCATCAACACCCGCTTTAATGTTTACAGAAACAGATTGAGAAGGCTGAATGAAAGACAGCGCAAGTTGCGCTTCGTCTTCATCTTTTTGTTCACCGTAAGGCAGGCGAACCGCGATGAATTGGTAGTCGTTGCTACCAGCGTTTTCATTTAGGCTATCAACGGCCATTTGTGCTAAACGGCCACAAGTTGTCGAATCCACACCGCCACTGATACCAAGGATCAGAGACTTGCAGCCTGACTGCTGAAGTTTCGTTTTAATAAAGTCCACACGACGAGTCACTTCGAAGTGAGGGTCAATTGAAGGTAGTACGCGCATTTCGTCACGAATTAACTGTTCCATTCGTATTCCTTTCCTGCAAGCAAATTAAAAATCTAGTGTTATCATACCTAAATCATCCGATTTAAAAACCTCTTTGCACAAGCTTAGAAAGAGAAGGCAGTAATAAACAATGGAAAAAATAGCCATTTTCGGTAGTGCGTTTAATCCACCGAGCTTAGGGCACAAAAGTGTGATTGATTCGTTGGCTCACTTTGACAAAATTCTACTCGTTCCAAGTATTGCCCATGCTTGGGGAAAAGAGATGCTAGACTTTGATATGAGATGTCAGTTAGTTAACGCATTTATTAGCGATCTTTCACTGGATCAAGTGGAGCTTTCTTTGATCGAAAAGAGCCTATTTACCCCAGGTGAAAGCGTCACGACTTATGCAGTGCTCAGTGAACTTCAAAAGTTACATCGTGACGCTGAACTGACGTTTGTTATTGGCCCAGATAACTTCTTTAAGTTCTCATCTTTCTATAAATCAGATGAGATTACCGAGCAGTGGTCTGTAATGGCTTGCCCTGAAAAAGTGAAAATTCGCAGCACAGACATACGTAATGCACTGATAAGTGGAAGCGATGTTGCAAAACTGAGTACAAAGTCAGTTACAAAGATGTTGCAAGATAGTGGACTGTATCAGATAATGTAAGTTCACTAATCAAGAGGTCAGAGGACTATGCTAAAGAGCGCGATATCAGCGACGTTGATCATGGCAGCATGTAGTATGCCTGCGTATGCTGAGTGTGATTTTTTTAGCTTAGATTCAATCATGCTGACTTCTGATGAAGATGACAATTGTCTAGATTTCTCGACCAGCATTGAGTCTTTTGGCCAACGTATGATGGAAATCAGTGGGCTGAGCGATGATGAACCTGAAAGCACACCGGACTATTGGTCTGATTGGGTACTTCAAAGTAAAGACTCGCCATTGCTGACACAAAGCATTGAGTCAAACTATGTTGGCTTGGGTATGTGGTTTCCAGAAGACCTTGAAGACGAGGAGTATGATATGTCTACAGAGGAGTGGTTGATGAATCATGGTCTTCAACTCAGCATCGGTTTTGGCGAGAAAGTCGAAGGGCAGCCGCGTATGCGCTTTGATTATCGTTGGCACGACTCACGTGACGCCGACCTAATGATGCAGGTTGAGTTGCCATTTTAGACAGGCAGATGCACAGATAGATTGCTATCTACGTCTAAATAGTAAAAATTAAAAAAGCCGCAAAAACTCAGTTTTTGCGGCTTTTTAGTATCTGGCTTGCGAGTTTTAATACCAGCACTCACTTTCCGCCAAGCTATAAATCTTCACCAAAAACAAGCATACACAGTTGCTCGAACTCTTCTTCTTTACCTGAGAACAGATCATCAATCACAAGTGAACGTTTTTGACCTGACTGCATGCGCTTCTTCGCTTCTCGCATCACCATCACCAGAGTGTGCTCTTGTGGCAAGTTTGAGTCATCAATGTTCCATTGATTGAATCGCTGAGAAAGAGCACTTTCGCAAAGCAGGGGTTTAAACGACAACACTTCTTGCTTCAATACAGAAAGCATATCTTTAAACGCTTGTTCCGTATTATTGGCATTAGAAGCGCGAGCTTTGGTTTGTTCTAGCTTTTCTAGTAGTGCCGAAGAGAGGTTCGTTTGCGTGATGTAACCCGCTTGTCTTGGGAATGAATCCGTCAAACGAACAGAAAAATCGACACGGTTAACCTGAGTGTTTGGAAAGTAGGTCAGTGACGTTAGGCAGTCGTATGGAATCCAGACGCTTTGTCCTGGTTCAACGGCATACTCTTGTTTGCCTAACTTAATCAAAACCAAGCCACTTTGAACCGATACAAGGCTATGTTTAAGTACTTTCTTGCGTGGTGTGATCACCAAGTGTGAAAAGTAAGCCGATGTATATTCAATAGCGAAGTTCATAGATAGTACCTTAATTTTGGGGCGTCAAGATTACCGTTAATCTTAAAGAATGCCAACAATAACAGGGGATTTTCAATGTTTCTGGTCTGACCTTGTCAAAAGTATGGGCTCTGTAGCTGCGAGAAGTCAAAACAACGCGTAGAATGAGCCAGCTTTTTATTATATGAATTAAAAAATGACCTCTCCAACCGATCCATATGTTGATATTCGCCCTTACGGCGATGATGAAATTCCAGCGGCACTAAACCGTCTTATTAATGATGAAGAATTTATCAGTGCAATCTTGCACTACCGTTTTTCAAACCATGCGTCTTGGTTCAAAGCATTAATGAGCCCGATTTTGCGTGTGTACTTAAAAATGAAATGGAGCAAGCTGACTAGCGTTGGATCCATTCAGATTGAAGTGAAAAAGTACTTACGCGACACGTTAGCGAAAACCACTAACGGTGTGACGTACACGGGTATCGAGTCACTGGATGCGAACCAAGCTTATCTGTTTGTATCAAACCATCGTGACATTGCTATGGATCCTGCGTTAGTAAATTACGCTCTGCATCAAAATAATCATCAGACTTGTCGTATCGCTATCGGAGACAACCTGTTGAAAAAGCCATGTGCGACTGAATTGATGCGTTTAAACAAGAGCTTCATCGTAAAGCGTTCTTTGAAAGGACCGCGTGAGATGATGAAAGCGCTAGGGCAGTTGTCTTCTTACATTAAGCACTCTCTAGAAACGGGCAACTCAATCTGGATCGCTCAAAAGGAAGGTCGTGCGAAAGACGGTAACGATTTTACTGAGCCAGCAATTTTGAAAATGTTCCACGTTGAAGGACGTAAGCAAAAAATTGCTTTCCCTGAATACGTGAAGTCATTGAAGATTGTTCCTGTGGCTATTTCTTACGAGAACGACCCATGTGACACGGCTAAAGCGATAGAGCTTTTCGAAAAAGACGTAAACGGCAGTTACGAAAAGGGTGAGTTTGAAGATATCGAAAGTATCATTCAAGGCATCATCGGTGATAAAGGACGCGTTCACGTTGGTTTCGGTCAGGTTATCGACCAAGATTTTGATACCCCTGAAGCGCTTGCTGAAGAGATCGATCGTCAGATCCACGATAACTACAAACTGTTCCCAGTAAACTTGCTGGCAGCAGAAAAAGAAGACGAGTCGATTACAGCGGCCGTTAAGCAAGAGTTTGAAGCTAAACTATCGAGCCTGCCACAAGGTGCGCGTCAGTACTTGATCGATAGCTACGCCAACCCAGTGAAGAACATTGGTTAACGAGCGTTAGTTAGCTTGCTAGTTGATTAGCAACTTGATTGAATTGAAAAAGGAGCCTTGGGCTCCTTTTTTGTTTCTGAATCACCATTTGTTGCTGCGATCGAGCATTAACGTATTAGAGCATTAGAGCATTAGAGCATTAGCCTGAATTAGCGAGCGACTGCACCACCGAGATCTAGATTGGTTGGCCATTTGGTTACGGTGTTACCGCCCAGATAGATGTTGCCTTTGACTGTCATGGTCTCGGGGAATGTTGTAATCCCAGAACCGCCTATATAAAGGTCGCCGTCAATCACGATCCCGTTGGGTAACTCGGTTAAAGGAGTGCGGATCACGCTCAGATCGCCTTTTACTCTAAAGCCATTCGGTAGCCTTTCCAGTGGAGTGTCGGTGAGGTTGATAAAGCCGCCCACTCTTACACCTCTTGGCCAGCTGGTGATTTGGCTGCCAATCAAGTCGACGTAACCTTTTATCTTAACCCCGCTCGGGACTCGAGCGAGTTGGCTGTTAGAGCCTTTAAGGCTGCCGTTCACTTCTAACCCTTTGGGTAGGCGTGTGATCGCAGTATTCTCTATATTGAGATTACCATCTACCACCAAGCCAGTTGGAAGTGATGTATAAGGCTTATTTCGTAGATATAAGTTTCCGTAATTATCGAGATGGTTCAATATTTGATAGTGATCGAGTGGTTCAGCACTGACATTTGTTATGGTTAAGGAACCAATAATAAGTGCAATTATTCTGAGCATAACAGGCTTCTTATTACGATAGACGCTTACACTATAATGGAAAAATTAATCTCGCATAGTGTTTTACCCATTTGGCGGTAGATTAACGAGGAATGGAGCAAAGATGATAGGTAAATTAATAATTAGAGTAAATATACGAATTATTAAGGTCTTTCTGATAGCCGCTTCAGTGTTTGGCTCAATGTCTGCGAGTGCCAACAAAGTAATTTCAACGCCCGGTAAAGCTGCGGTGGTGGTGACACAAGGCGGTCAACAGCAACGAGTTTGTTATTACGATGACAAGGCTTATAGCATTGGGGCAGTGTTAGAGGTGGGGGGCGTAGTGATTCAGTGCGCTGCAGAAAACGATTTTGAGCAAAATGGGTCACTGGCTTGGGTTCAATTAAAAAAAGACGAGTAATTCACTCGTCTTTTAATAAGCATATAAATGCTTATATTAGCGCGCTAGAGAGCGAGTCTTAAGTTCAAAAATAATCTTCTCAGCGCTAACTTCAAATTTAAAGCGAGCGTGCAACTCTGTGCTTTCTTCAGTCATCTCTGATGCTTCGAACTCAACGTTGCTAGACACTTGTTTAGCAAGTTCAACATACTTAGCAAACTCAGCTTCAATCAGTGCTTTTGAGTTTCCGTAAACCGTTACTTCAGCAACATCGTCGCCTTCTTTAATGATGAACCCGATTTCGCCTGCACAGCCGCAAGCCTCACATACATCGTTGTTACCAATATCTTGGCTCATAAATAATCCTCTTACAAAGTCTGAGGTTATTCTAACGAGCAATTTGAACTGTATCTACAAAAATTAAAACCTTTGAACTAATTTATACTGGTATGCTATGTTGTTTGTTAAGGTGTTTGATGAATATCTACATTCGCGCCGCCAAATATGTATGTGATTTACCTCACGTTTTGTTGAAAAGGAATGTTATTAATATGTCAGAATATCATTCACTTAGTTGCGCCAGAAATGATTTTATAAGACTATCTATCGCTTGATAGGTATTTATACAATGAATTTTTCGTTGGGTATTTCATATTCTAAGTAGTTATTTAAACTTATCGACTTAGGATTGTAAGGTGATTTTCGAAGAATAATTAGACAAAGTGTCCAAAGAGGCATCACTGTAAAATTGTTCGTACATAGTATTTGTGTGAATTTAGTTATAAATACTTGCGAAAAAATACCTTGCTCACATAATGCTGATAACGATTTTCATTCTGACTTCATTTGATTGAGTTAGATGGATTTACAAAGAGAAGAGCCTGAATATGCCAAAGCGTAGTAAAGAAGATACAGAAATCACGATCCAGAAAATCATGGATGCCGTTGTAGACCAGCTACTAAGATTGGGTTACGACAAGATGTCATACACGACGTTGAGTCAACAAACGGGTGTTTCTCGTACAGGTATAAGTCATCACTTTCCAAAGAAAACGGATTTTACTGCTGCTCTAGACGGTCGTATTTTCAAGATGTTCATGGAACACATTGACTTCGAAAATGGCCTTGACGCATTTTCAGCTAGCTGGGTTGCAGCACTTGAAGACGCTGAGTTCCTAGCAATCTTACGTTTACTTTTCCATCATATCGTTACTGCTGAGAGCGCACATGAGTTCGCTGCAAACGGTATTGATCGTCTATACAAGCTGACTGAAACTCAGTTTGGCGATACTAGCGGTAAAGAACTAGAGTGGTTGATTGGTAAATCATTGATTCGTATGAGCCAATAATCAGCACTCAATAAAAGAAGCTCCTGCGGGGGCTTTTTTTGTGCCTGCCGTTTCACTTCTTGTGCGTTTTTCTCTCAATCCCACACCGATGTTGCTGTTTGCTGAATGATGTTATTTCTTTTCTTTTTATATGCTTACGCCGCGGCTTGTTTTTCTCTTCAGTGTTAAAAGCTAAGTAACCCTAACAAGTAGAGTTAATTTCTAGAGCCTCAAATGCTCAAGGTGAGTCGTTTTGGTGCTTGCTGTTGTGGTTGTTAATAAAATTGAGTTTAAGCCGAGAGAGTGGCTGTGAGCCAATAAAAAGCCCCGAACAAATCGAGGCTTAGGATTACGTCATTGTTATCAAGAACGAATACTCAAAACGAGTCGCTCCTTAATCGGACTTATTGTGCGGGGTGAACCTGAGGGAAGCTCATGGTTGGGTGTTTTTCTACGATACTTTTGTAACCATACACATCTTCTATCATCGAAGGTTTCAGTGCATCCCAAGGCTTGCCATCACACACCAAATTGCCATCTTTCAATACCACCAATCGATCGGAATACTGCGCGGCTAAGTTGAGATCATGCAAAACCACGATAACCGCGGCATTGTGGTTATCGGCTAATTCTCTCGCAATCTTTAAGGTGTTGTGCTGGTGGGCAAGATCCAGTGCAGAGGTTGGTTCATCAAGCATCAAAATACATTGGTCACCAGAGTGGTGAAGCTGAGTTAACACTCGAGCCAAGTGCACTCGCTGCTTTTCACCGCCTGATAGCGAAGGATAAAGTCTTTCACTCAGGTGAGTCACATCAGCAACATCCATTTTTTGGCTAGCAATGCTGGTCAGCTTCTTGTTGGATTCTTGCAGAGGAATCCCACCAAGCTCGACAACTTCATGTGCCAAGAATGGGAAGGTCAATGTGCTGTGTTGAGGAAGCATAGCAAGGTGCTTCGCTAACTTTTGAGAAGGCCACTTGTCTTTACTGTGTCCAAAATACTGGATATCGCCGTTGCTTGATATCTCTTGGCACAAAGCTTTAAGCAGCGTGCTTTTACCTGCGCCATTTGGCCCAAGCAGTGTGGTTACCTTTCCCGCTTCAATCTCAATAGAAACGCCATCTAATATCACTTTACTGCCGAACTTCACTTCGATATCGGTCGCTTTTAAAGCTGAAGGAAACATTAAAGGATTCTCCCTTTCTGTTGAAATAGTAGATATAAGAAGAATGGGGCGCCGATAATCGCAGTGACAATACCAACAGGAAGTTCAGCCGGAGCAAGTACCACACGTGAGAACATGTCTGCGGCGGTTAGCAGCAGTGCGCCTAGTACCGCTGATAGTGGCAACAGAACTCGGTGGTCAGGGCCTGCCAACATGCGACCTAAATGTGGGATAACCAATCCAATAAAACCAATCATGCCAGACAGGCTAACTGTGATACCAACGCCCGCAGCCGTCAGTAGAATCAGCTTTCGTTTCAGCTTTTGAACTGGGATACCAAGGTGTTGCGCTTCTGACTCGCCCAGTAATAGAGCATTTAGAGACATCGCTTGGCGGTAGAAAACAACAAACAAGCCAACGAGCGTGACAGCTGCCAGCAAAATTCCTGACCACTTAGCGCCCGCCAATGAACCCATCGACCACAATGAAAGATCGCGCAGCATTTGGTCATCAGCAATGAAATTCAAGAAGCCAATACCAGCGCCGGATAGCGCACTGATCGCCACGCCCGCCAACAACATGATGGTGACAGAAGTACCGAATTTACCCGTGCCCAGCTTATACACCAATAGAGTGGTTAAAGCACCGCCAAGAAAAGCGAACACAGGAACCGCAGCAAAGTTCATGAAAGCAGGATATTGAAGTGATAGCTCAGAGAAAAGTACGATGGCCAGTGCTGCACCTAGCGCGGCACCAGCAGACACACCGATGATCCCAGGCTCAGCAAGCGGGTTTCGAAATAAGCCCTGCATAACAGCACCACATAACGCGAGAATCGCACCAATCAACATACACAAAATGGTTCTAGGTAAGCGAATCTCTTGAATCACCAAGTTGATGTGGGGGGCCAAGTCATTGTTTGGCTGGAGTAAGCTCGCTGCGCTGTCAGCCAAGCTAATGTTCATTGGCCCAACGGTGATTGAAAACAGTGCGACGAAGACTAGGGTAGCACCTAGGCCTAACATCGATGTTTTCAGCGGGACGGATCGTAACAACATAAAGGGCCTCAATGTCCGTCACTAACTTCAATATCCATCACCAACATTGCGAAAGTAGGCTGGTGACGGGCATTGAGCTAGCAACAGTAAGAATAGGGTGATCGAGTTATAGCGGATAGATAAGTGCGTTTAATCGCTTAGCTTCAGAAAGGCTTTCAAGGCCAAGCCCGCCAACCAAAGCACTGCCATTTACGGTTATGATTTGCTTGTTCATACCTGCAGGCGTTGCCGCTAACATAGGTA
>NZ_JBFRTU010000012.1:29545-117346 GCF_041474275.1 Vibrio sp. 10N.222.52.B7
CGCTAACATAGGTAGCGATTTCAGGATGGCATCAGCACCGCCCATTTTTTGGTAACTACGACCGCTGACTAAAATCACATCGGGTTGCATTTCTACCAGTGATTCCATCGACAGTGGCTTGTAAGAGGTTAGGCTCTGGGCGGCAGGGTTCACACCACCAGCCAATTCAATGATCGCGTTTGGTGACGTTTCACCGCCAGCAACGTTCGCAGGGCGACCTTCGTGCAGCAATAGGAAAAGTACCTTCTTCGCTTCGTTACTTGGTACTTGGTTCGCTTTCAGTGCAGCAATCTTTTGATTTACTTCAGCTTTAACTTGCTGTGAGTGTGCTTCGGTATGGGTAATCTTGGCGATTTGGTCAATACGCTTTAACAGCCCTTCAACATTTGCTTCGGTATTGACGATCTCTACATCGACACCCGCCGATTTCAATTGAGAAATCGCGTTGTCTGGCCCCATTTCATCTGAGCCAATCAACGTGGTCGGTTCTAGGGCAAGTAAGCCTTCCGCTGACAGGTTTCGGTGATAACCAATCTTTGGCAGGTTTTCTGCTTGAGGAAAGTGGCTGGTCACATCAATCGCGACTAGCTGCTCTTCAGCACCTAATGCCAAAACCAATTCAGTAACGGCACTGCCGGCACTGATGATTCGAGGTTGTCCAGCGTCGTTGGCCATTGCGGGTGCGCTAAGTGCCAAGCTCATAGCGGCAACTGAAAGGAGATGTGTCTTGGTCTTTAATTTATTGAGCACGTTTAAGTTGTTCATAATAAGTTCTTTATATTTTCTTTTTGTATCGCGAAGATACTCAGTGAGCAGTCCGTTCGCATTGTGAGTTCGAATCGATAGAGAGGCTTAGTTCTGTCTATTTGGTCTTAGCTATCAGGACCCAAATTTCATAAACGCTAGGCCTCATAAAAATTGAGTCTTGTTCTAACCATCGTCCGTGAGCAGTTGAGTCGCTGGTATTCCGTTCTCTTGAAGGAATGACAGCAATTTCACTAAGTTTTCAACGTTGGCGGCTTTATCCGCGCCAATGATGATCGGTTTTTTATCCGTTGAGCCAGTTTCTTCTAACAGCGCAATCTTGAAGTTTTCCCAGTCGATGTATTCTTGGCCGTTAATTGCCCAGTAGGGTTCGCGGTCTAAAATATTGACGCTAATCGAATCCTTGTGGACTTCAGAAACGTTTTTGACATCCGAGCTTGGCAGCTCAACTTCCAGTGACTCCAGCTTTACTGATGCCGTAAGCAATAGAAAAACCATCACGATAAAAATGATGTCGAGCAGCGGTGTTAAGTCCGGCGCTAGGCTCTGTGTGTGAGATGAGTGGGGCGTTTTAATCATGCTTGGCTCACATCACCGATAGAGGTTTTGTTGACAGGCTTACCTTGAGTATCATCTGACTGATTGGTTTGAATCGACATGCCTTCTAACCACACATTCACATAGTTCAATGTATGCTCCAATTGAGCTAGCACTCGATCGGCCCATAGCCCGAGTAGCTGAGCACCAGAAATAGCTGGAAGCGCAATCATTAAACCTGCTGCTGTGGTTCGCATTGCTAATCCAAGACCATCTGCCAAATCATTAGGCGTGATGCTGCCTGTTGTCGCGGCAACGCCTTTAAACATCTCAATAAGACCAAGTACCGTACCAAGCAAGCCGATGAGTGGGCTTATCACGCCGATCAAACCAAGCAGTCTTAACCCGGCATGAAGCTGGTGGCGTTTTTCTTGTAGCCAGATTCCAGCAGCATCTTCACGTAGCCCTTTTGAGAAAGAGTGGTGAGCAAGCAACATTGACACGCCCTTGTACAGTAGCGGGCGTTTACCTGAAATCGACTGAGCAAGCGCTTCAATCTCTTTACTGTTGGTTGGTGAAATTTGGTTAAGCTCACGACGAATGGCACGTTTGCCCACACCAATGCTGAACATGACTTGGAAGACACGTTCAGCGATGATCATTGCTGTTAATGCTGAGCAGATAAGAAGAGGCCAAGTCATTAAGCCAAGTTGATCTTGTAAGTAACTGATTTGTTGCATGATTAATCCAACCTAAAACGAACAGGTATTTGTACTCGGTGAGCAATCGCTCGACCATTGACAGTGTGAGGTGAGAATTTCCATTGTTTAATGGCATCTAATGCGGCGTTATCGAGCATTAGCGCGCCTGATGAATTTACTAATGCTTGTTTAATTTGTTTGCCTTCAGCGTCTAGCCAGATCTCATAAGTCGCGACACCTTCAACGCCACGACGTCTTGCTTGGCGAGGGTAATTCGGTGGGGTAGGACGCGCAGAGAACGAAGGCTTAGTGACTAAAACCGGCTCTTGGTTTGATACGCCTTGGTTTACTTCCTGAGACTGGTTGGCAGATTCGTCCATATTCTTATCGACTTTCTTGTCGGCCAGTTTCTCTGGTTGAGTGGCTGGCTCTGGGCGTTCTTTCTTCACCACCTTTTTCTCAGTCACTGGTTTCTTTTGAACAGGCTTTTTCTCGACAACCTTCTTTTCAATCACTTTTTTCTCAACTTTCTTTGGTTGAGGTTTATTGGTGATCGCTTTTTTCTTTGGGGTTGGCTTAGTTTGCTTTGGCTCAACCGTTTTTGGTTCGGCTTGTGAGACGGTTTCTTTTATTGGCTCAGGTTTAACTGGCTCTGTGATTGTTTTTTGCTGAGCTTGTGAAGGAACGCTCTTAGGAGTGAAGTTGATCGATACCGTGTTCGATTGGCTACCTGCAGGCATCGCAAATACTTTGGATTCTTGAGCGACAAACAACAACGCGGCATGAATCACTAACGATGCACCGCCTGCAATAACATATCTAGGAACGTTCACAATCAATCCTTTACCAAATCAAAATTCTGTATCGGATTATTGCTTAGAATCTAAATAAGATCAATTATCAATTGCATTATCATTTGCGTGTATTTATGATTCTCTCAGTTTTTAGCGAATAGTCTTCCAGACTTTGCTATGTAAGTGTTTAGAGAGATTATATGAGTCTTAATATTTATAAATTTGACGAATCAATCTTGGGCGTTTCTAGCCCTGATCCGCTTCGTTTTGCGTTTGCGAAAAAGCATTCTGCACACGCCGGAGGAAGTTCAATTCCGGTCGACCCCAGTAAGAAGTTAGAACTCTTTGACGAACTGATGCTGAGTGAAGGGAAAAAACAGGATACGCGTTGCTTGTATATCCACATTCCTTTCTGTCGTGTGCGTTGTACGTTCTGCAATTTCTTCCAAAATGCCGCAAGCCGTAAATTAGTGGATGAGTATTTCGATGCACTGATGGTCGAGCTAAAGCAGAAAGCCAAAACACCTTGGGCTCAGTCTGGACTATTTCACGCCGTCTATATTGGTGGCGGAACTCCCACCGATTTGTCGTCTCAACAAGTTGAGCAGCTGGGTAAAGCGATTCGTCAATATTTCCCACTAGCAAACGATGTTGAGATGACATTGGAAGGGCGCATCAATCGATTTGGTGACGAGATGTTTGATCGTGCGCTTGAAGGTGGCTTCAATCGTTTCTCGTTCGGTATTCAAAGTTTCAATACTCAGGTTCGACGTAGTGCTAAGCGTCTAGATGACCGAGAGGTTGTGCTAGAACGTATCAGTTCACTAAGCCGCACCGAGCAAGCGCCAATCGTTCTTGATCTGTTATACGGATTACCACACCAATCTATGGAAGTGTTCCAACAAGATTTAGAAGACTACATGTCTACTGGCGCACACGGCATTGACCTCTACCAACTGATTGTTGCGGGCAATGCACCTATGCTTAATCTTGTTGAGAAAGGAAAAATCCCACCGCCTGCGAATACGCCAGATAAGGCGAGCATGTATTTGGCGGGTGTGGAGTTCATGGCAAAAAATAAGGTCAAGCAACTGAGCGTAAACCACTGGACTCGTGATAACCGCGAACGCAGCATTTACAACAGCTTAGCGAAAACTTATGCCGAAGTTCTACCCATTGGTTGTGGCGCTGGTGGCAACATCGGCGGTCATGGTGTGATGCAGCATCGAACTTTAGACAGCTACATGGAGTCTATAAAGCAAGGTCAATTACCTATTGCCATGATGACTAAGCAAAGCTCATTAGAGCCTATCTTCTCAACATTAAAGGCAGGTTTCGATTCTGGTGTTGTTAGAAGAAGTACGCTACCGAGATTTATGGGGCAAGATACGTTCGACTACCTCAAGCCTTTGTTCGCGCATTGGGAAAAGAACGGTTTAGTTGAGCTTTCGGAAGATTATCTGAGCCTGACTATTGCTGGCAGCTTTTGGGCGGTAAGCCTAGCGCAGAGTGTGATTCAAGTGCTTAACGCTGAATACCAAGCTATGCACCCAGCGCCTAAAGCGTCAGGTTCGGGCGTACACCCGCATGCAAGTTTGAAGCACGCTTAATATCGAATTTTTAGTTTATAACTTACTCGTTTATACGGAACATATTCAATGACAGATACAACATTAGAAATGACAGAAACTCTAGAACAACGCGTAGCTCTAATTTTAGAAGAAGAGCCAAAACTACTGCCAACAGCAATTGCTGAGAAGCTAGGTGTTTCAGAGGTTGAAGTGGTTGCTGCTTTTCCAAACGACATGGCGGTAATGCTAGATGGCAGCCGTGCTCAAGATATTCTAGAAGGTTTAGTGGGTTGGGGCCCTGTGACCACTATCGTGCATTCATTTGGTTCTATCTTTGAAGTTAAAGCGCCATTCCCGAAAGGTAAGGTAGCGCGTGGTTACTACAACCTAATGGGCAAAGAGGGCGAGCTTCATGGTCACCTTAAACTTGATAACGTTAAACATATCGGTTTGGTGAGCAAGGCGTTCATGGGTCGTGAAAGTCATTACTTCGGCTTCTTCAGTGAAACCGGTGAGAACATTTTTAAGATTTACCTAGGCCGCAACGAAAAGCGTGAGCTTATTGCCGACCAAGTAGAACGCTTCAAAGCGCTAAAAGAACAAGCTTAAGTTCAATTTACAGTAAATAATCAGCAGCAATCTTACATAGGGTTGCCAACTGGCTTAAACAAGACATCAATGCTCGAGGATCGTTTAGTTCGCTAATGATCGCTCAACCTTGGGCAAAAATAATAAATCAGAGAAAGTGAAGAAAGGAATTACCCATGGAACAGCAAGTAAAACAAGAACGTCTACAAGGTCGCCTAGGTCCAGAAATTAAAGAGTTTCGCCAAGAGCGCCGTACCCTTCAACTTGCAACGGTTGATGAAGAAGGTCGCCCGAACGTAAGTTACGCACCTTTCGTTCAGAACCAAGAAGGTTACTTTGTTCTAATTTCTGATATTGCTCGTCATGCTCGCAACTTGAAAGCGAACCCTCAGGTCTCTTTGATGATGATTGAAGACGAAGAGAGCTCGAAGCAACTTTACGCACGTAAACGTTTAACGTTTGATGCTCAAGCAAGTGTTGTAGATCGTGAAACGGAACTTTGGACTCAAGTGATTGGCCAGATGCAAGAGCGTTTTGGTGAAATCATTGATGGTTTGAGCCAACTTCAAGACTTCTCTCTGTTTAACCTTAAAGCTGAGAACGGCCTGTTCGTTAAAGGCTTTGGTCAGGCATACCAAGTGTCAGGCGACGATCTGGTGGATTTCGTTCACCTACAAGAAGGTCACAAAAAAGTATCTAACGAGTAATCTCGTTTAATCGATTTCTTTAGGAGCCCTCCAATGTGAGGGCTTTTTTATGTCTAAATCAAAGAGTTTGGTATATTGACGTTTGATGACTATTTATGTGTAAGGATCGGTACGTGAAACCAGTAAGTCGAGATTGGGACGAGTTCTGTTACCCGTTTATTTATGAAGACAGTCCTATCTGTGATTTTGAGATTTTGTCGGATGAACTTTGTTGCCGAGTTGGATTGGTGTTGTCTTTAGAGCTAGAGCCTCAGGTTCGTGAGATCCTGCAACGCTTGCAGCCAAACATCTACCATTTGAATGGCTCTGTGCGCGGTAAGCTTGCCATCACCGAGTCTGAATTGGTCGAGCTCAAGCAAGATTATCATCGTATCCGTGAGCAGTTAGAAGGGGGGGTTAAAGGCTTTGTCTTACCCGGTGGACACCGAGTGTCTAGTGAACTTCACTTGTGTCGTTGTCAGGCTAAGAAAGTTGTGCGAGCTTTGGTGAGTATTGAACATCATGAAAGCAAAAAGTCGCCAGACCCGATTCTTTTTAAATACGCCAACCTAGTCGCGAACACTCTCTATGCATTGGCCTCTTTTACCAATCATGTGAATGAAGTCGAGGAAGTGGAATTTGTGAGTAAGAGCTACTCTATGCCGAAAAAGTCTATGCCAGAAAACAAAGACTAACGGTTAGCTCTATTCTTATTAAGATTTGAAGAAAGAAGAGACTAAGAAGCTAAACCATTGAGCACTATGCCAGGTTTAGCTTCTATAACAGAGCCTAAGCAGCCGTAGAGGCGCCGTTTAAGACTTTTGCGCCGCGTAGCATAGCTTCGATTAATTCACCCGCGTTGAACTTCTCAAGCGCTTCATGCGCCCCCACCTGATTAGCACGGTCGACACAGATCTCACTGGACAGTGAGGTATGCAAAATACAGTAAGCGTGACTTAAAGCGCTGTCGTTTTGCACTTCAAATGCAAGCTCATAACCATCTAATCCCGGCATCTCGATATCACTCACCAGAAGATCAATGGCATTGCCAGCGCTGGCTTGACGTCGCATCAGGTCAATCGCATCTAAGCCATTGTTACAGATGCTATAAGGGATGTTGATGCTGTCTAGAGCGTCAGATAGTTGCTTACGTGCAATTAACGAGTCATCAACCAACAAGATGTTCAACGCTTTGAGACGTTCCCTTTCTACATCGGTCAGCATCGGGATATGAGCATTCTCATAAGCTGGGTAGATCTTAGAAAGCAGCAGTTCCACATCGAGCATTTGCACAATACGGTCTTCAAAACGTGTAATACCCGTTACAAACACATTGCGACCCACACTGGTGGGTGGAGATTCAATACTCTTCCAGTCGCATTCAATGATCTTATCAATCGAACGAACCAAGAACGCCACAACGGTTCTTAAACAGTCGGTGACGATGAGTACGCAATCTTGGTATTCAGCGGGTGTTATCGGACGGAAGCCAATCGCAGCGGACATATCAATCACAGGAACCGTAAGGTCGCGGATAGTCACTGTACCAATCACGTGATGATGAGAGTAGGGGATCTGAGTCATCGGCTGAAAAGGGACGATCTCTCTGACCTTAAGCGTGCCAATCGCAAAACTTTGAGTGAGGGATAACTTGAACATCAACATTCCCTGTGACTGACTCGCTTTACTGATCGGTTTGGCCATAAGTGGCTCCTACTTAATACGCGCTTAATTTATAAGGATTAATTTAAAGGGAAATGGAAGCCGCAGCAAGTCGCGATGCGGTTTTTAGTGGCCTTTAAGGCAGTTGTTTTCGCTTATAGAGTGAAGAATAGCGGTTCTTGGGTTAAAATCACGTTAAACGCTGGCTGTCGATGGATTTATGTCGATAAGCCGTTAGCGGCAAACAGATTTACAACAGTCAGTTCATTAGCGATGTTCAAAGCAACCGTCGAAAGTAAACTGGCAGCAACAAACTGAGAATTATCATGGCAAGAACAGCAGCAGCGCTTCATATTTTGGTGAAGCATAAAGAACTAGCAGAAGACATCATGACGCAGCTTAAAAAGGGCGCTAAATTTCAAACGTTAGCGAAGAAACATTCAACCTGTCCATCAGGTAAAAAGGGCGGCGACCTAGGCGAGTTCAAAAAAGGTCAAATGGTGCCTCAGTTTGATAAGGTTTGTTTCTCTGGCGAGACGCTAGTACCACACCTTGTGAAAACAAAATTTGGTTGGCATGTGGTTAAGGTTCTTTACAGAACTTAGCAATAAATATGTGATAGATTGAATAAAAGGAGCGTATATACGCTCCTTTTTTGTGACTTTTTTGCGCGTTTTAAAGCAATACGGTTGAGTGTTCATCCCAGACGTTATGCGATAATTGGTGCTACGCCCTCAACCATCCACCGTGAGTAATTGGTAGGAGGAGGAGGGTTTTTAATGAGTAACTCATATAATAAATGCCATTCTTGAGGAAATTTATTGCAGCTTTGCCTTTTAGCCTTTGCCTTTTCTAAAAAGCTGTAAACGAGTTTGGTAGGAGAACAACATGGAGAGTTCAGCTATGTTAAGCAAACCAGCGACAGATGTCATATTGCATGCCTTTGACTGGTGCTACGCTGACGTAATGAAGAACGCCCCACTGATCCAAGAGTTGGGTTATAAATCTGTTTTAGTATCACCGGCGATGAAATCGCTGCGCGGCCCTAAAGGTTGCGATCGAAATTCTGGCACTCAATGGTGGCAACGCTATCAGCCCCAAGACTATCGTGTGATCGATAATCAGTTGGGTGACACACAAGATTTTAAAGCGATGGTCGACACGTTAAAGCGACATGGGCTTCGTACTTATGTGGATGTGGTGTTTAACCACATGGCCAACGAATCGGGTATCCGCGGTGATCTAACGTATCCCAATCAGCAAGACATGGCGTCTTATCAAAAAGATGCTGACTATTATGAATCCATACGTTTGTTTGGTGACCTTTCTGAGCCTCTTTTTGATGAGAACGACTTCGTGGAAGCGTTTGGTATCAAGAACTGGAAAGACACGTGGGAAGTGCAAAACGGGCGTATTACCGGTGGCGCCAGCGATCCTGGCCTGCCAACGCTACTCGATAACGATAATGTGGTGGCACAACAAAGAGCCTACCTAAAAGCACTGAAAGAGATTGGTGTGAAAGGATTTCGCATTGATGCGGCAAAGCATATGACACTGGCACACCTACGCAAGGTGTGGACGGATGACATCTGCGAAGAAATGCACATCTTCGGTGAGATCATTACCGATGGCGGCGCGACAGAAGAAGAGTATGAGCTGTTCCTTGAGCCTTATCTTAAACACACTCGCTTAGGCGCTTACGATTTCCCGTTGTTCAACACCATCTTCAAAGCATTTGAAGAGCAGGGCAGCTTTAAGTCTTTGATTAACCCATACTGTTTTGGTCAGGCTCTGTCGAATATGCGAGCGATCACGTTTGCGGTCACTCATGATATTCCCAATAACGAGGTGTTTTTGGAGCATGTGATGGATGAAGTGGATGAGCGATTGGCTCATGCTTTCATTCTTGGTCGAGACGGCGGTGTGCCGCTTGTTTACAGTGAACTGAGCACCAGCGGTATTCTGGACAAGAGCGGTCAGCCTCGTTGGCTTAACGACTGGCAAGCGCCTTACATGAAAAGCATGATTCAATTCCATAACCATGTTCATGGCGAAGCGATGCGTGTGGTTGAAGCGAATGATGATTTGTTGGTGTTTGTCCGTGGCGATAAAGGCATTGTGGTGATCAACAAGTCGAAGCGAAGCAAAACAGCCTCATTAAATTGGACTGGTGCGGTAACCGATTTACTGTCGGATGATGTGTTTGAATGTGTTGGTAAGGATTTAACCATCAAGGTGGAATCGAACCAATGCATGATGTTAACGACGAATGAATTGAAGCCTGTCACGAGTTAACTTGGATAGACTAGAAAGAGAAGCCCCGCTTACTGGCAATCAGTAATCGGGGCTTTTTATTTTAAGCTATTGCTCGGTAACTAAACCAAATGGCGACTCAGCCAAACGGCAACTGAGCCAAACCTTGGTTAAACCGTAAACTTATTCAATAGCTCGTCTTGTTGGCGAACATTGTCAGTTTGCTGCTGCATTGCGGTATTCGCTTCTTGGGCCGCTGTTGATACTTGTGTTGAAAGGTCTTTGATCTTAACAGTGTTGTTATTGATCTCTTCCGCTACTAAGCTCTGCTCTTCTGCCGCTGAAGCAATCTGGATGTTCATATCTGAGATGCGTTGAATCGCGTCACGGATACGGTCAAGTGAAGAGTTCGCTTGCTGAGCGCGTTCAACGGCGTCAGTGGCTGTGTCTTTACTTTGGTTCATCGCGTTCGATACTGAGCTTGCACCCGCTTGGAGCTGCTCGATCATGTTGCGGATTTCCGTAGTTGATTCTTGAGTACGTTGTGCCAGAGTACGAACTTCATCGGCAACGACTGCGAAACCACGGCCTGATTCACCAGCACGCGCCGCTTCAATAGCCGCATTCAATGCCAGTAGGTTGGTTTGGTCTGCAATATCGTTGATTACTTTTAGAATTGTTTCGATGTTGGCTGTTGCTGATTCAAGTACTTGTACTTCGGCAACCGCTTGGTCGATACGTGCTGAAAGGTTATCAATCGCTTGAGTGGTGTCACTTACGACAGATGTGCCGTCTAGCGTTGCTTCGTCTGCTTCACGGGCTGCCGCTGCTGCGCCTTGAGCATTGTTTGCAACTTCAGTTGCAGTAACCGCCATCTCGTTCATTGCAGTCGCTAACTGTTCAAGCTCTTCCAGTTGGGTATTCATCGCTTTCGCTGATTCGCCTGCACCTTTAACCGTGATTTCAGTACCACGCTTAATTTCAACACCAATCGCTTTCGATTGAATGATCTGATTTTGCAGGTTTTCAGTAAAGGTGTTGAAACCTTTCGCTAGGTCAGAGAACTCTTGGTCTGTGTTGGTATCTAGGCGCTTAGTTAAATCACCTTGACCGCTCGCCACATCTTGAATGGCTTGGTTAAGCGCATCCAGTGGACGCATTAACACACGAATCAGAACAGTCAGTGCAATGATGCTGAGAATAACTGCAATCAACGAGTAGATCATTGAGCTGTTCTTCAATTCTTCAACGGTTTGGAACGCGATCTCTTCATCCAGGATGGCACCTATATACCAATCTTCACTAGGGATGTGGGTGAAATTAACTAGGAACATTTTGCCGTCGACTTCAATTTCTTGAGAGCCTTCACGAATAGTCGCTTGTGGCATGTAGCTTGATAGCGTTTCACCGTTGTTTTTCGCATTTGGGTGAGCAATCGTGGTGCCGTCGGCTGTTACTAGGAACAGGTAACCCGCATCAAACAAGTTCACTTGGTTGACCAAGGTAGCAAGGTTCGTCAATTCTAGGTCGTAGAACATACCCGCAGTAAAGCGGCCGTTGTCTTTAACTGGAGTACCTACTGATATGATGACTTTCTTACTTGATGCATCCACATAAGGAGCGGTAACAACTAAACTGTTTTTGGATTTAGCATCAATGTACCAAGGACGAATTCGTGGGTCGTAGTCTGGACCGGCATCCCAACCATCATCATTTTCAATAACGAAACCGTTTGCTTCATAACCAAAACCAACCGCTAGGAAGCTGTTTTTAAGCTTTGGCTTTTCTAAGATTTCTTTAACGTAAGCGCGATCTTCAGGGTTGATCTCGATGACTTCAGTCGTCGATTGAGCCAACGCTTTCTTGGCGTTCATCTCCGATACGACGGTATTTTTCACGCCCGAGACCATCTCTTTCAGGCTCGCATTGACGTGGTTTTCTACTGCACTTCTTACAGTGTAAAGTTGTTGTATTGAAAGCAATGATACTGTCACTAGCAGCAAGGCTGATGATGCAGCAACCACCTTATGGCTAAATTTCATTGAGTTTTCCCCTTCTCACAGGCTTTGCGAAGACTAAAGTTAATCGTGTTTTTGTAATTATATATATCGACTAGATTGGGTTTTACTTGAATGTAATTTCACAAAATAGACTGCAAAAATACAACAACATAAACAATACAAAATTCACTAAATCACATATTTGTTACTTTTAGTATTTGGTTCAATGAGTTGGGGAATGGGGCTAGACAGAGTTTAAGGAGGGATTAAGAATGTATTAATTTGACGATTATGCGTTCAGTTTTCTATTAACAAGAGTTGGGTTGAATAAATGATATGAAATCAAGTGATATACAGAACTTATAAATTGATTGAACTCTAAATAATGCTGTGTATATATTTGTGCTAATAAAAAGCCCCACAAAAGTGAGGCTTTATAAACTGAATCTTTATTGAGTTACATAAGTAGTATCTAATTTAGAATATTAGATGCGCTACACCAGCGATAACTGGAAGCGTAATTAACGTACGTAGAATAAAGATAATAAACAGTTCTAAGATGTTCACTGGAATCTTACTTCCTAGAAGTAGAGCGCCCACCTCAGACATGTAGATCAGCTGAGTTACCGACATTGCTGCAATAACAAAGCGAGTCATCTCGTTGTCGATAGAAGCCGCAAGGATTGCTGGGATAAACATGTCCGCAAAACCAACAACAATCGTTTCAGATGCTGCAACCGCTTCAGGAACACCAAGTAGCTCTAGGAATGGAATGAAAGGCTGACCTAGGATTGAGAACACAGACGTGTATTCCGCAATAACCAGTGCCATTGTACCTAAACCCATAACAACAGGCAGTACGCCAAATACCATATCTACGGCGTTACGAACGCCTTCGCCAAATACAGATTTAGCCGACTTTACTTGAGATGCTTTATTTACCGCTAGCTCAAGACCCCAAGAGAACGTTGAGTGACCTGCTGGGATCGCGTCAGCGTCTTTGTGCGGCTTGCTGCCATCAATGAAAGTATCTTTCTTCATGCTTAGTGGTGGAAGGCGAGGGATGATCACCGCTGCCACAATACCCGCTAAACAGATTGCTGCGTAGAAAGGTAGGAACAGGTGCTCTAGTTCTACCTGAGCAATAACCACAAGACTGAATGTGATAGATACTGCTGAGAAAGTCGTACCAACAACCGCAGCTTCACGCTGAGTGTAGAATTTCTTCTCGTACTGTTTGCTTGTAAGCAGGATACCAACACTGCCGTCACCCAACCAAGAAGCCATACAGTCAATAGCACTGCGGCCTGGTAGGTTGAAGATTGGACGCATGATTTTACTTAGTAGCGTGCCAAACAGCTCTAGTAGACCAAAGTTAAGTAGAAGCGGAAGTAGCAAACCAGCAAAGATGAATACTGAGAACAGTGTCGGAAGCAGGCCTTCTAGAACCAGACCACCAGTATTTTCTTCCCAAATAACCTCAGGGCCAACTTGGAAGAAAGCCATAACGGCTGCAGCACCACCAATTAAACGAACCAGCAACCACAGTGGAGATGGGTTGAAAAGGCCGTTTAAAAATGAATTTGATGTAATGAATGTAGGCTTAAAAATGGTGCTTAAAACTGAAGCTACAGACATGAAAGCAACGATCGCAGTGATGATAGGGACTAGATATTCACCGAAAACCGCTTGAATTGATTTGGCTAAGATAGCTACAGGGATGGTTAGATCACCTTGATAGCTGATTGGCGCCATGAAAAGGAATAAACCAATCAATGATGGGATTAAGAAAACCCAGAAACTGCCTTTAGATTTCTCTGTATGAGCAGTATTCGTGTTGTTAGACATGTTATTGTTCTCGAATTTCTACACGTAAAAAAGCCACATCCTTGGAATTTTTATTCACTAAACGTCCGTATTTTCTCATTGGGTGCAAGATTACCCAGTATTAATATCGCTTGCAATACTATTCATCAAATATCGCTAAATATTCATGCTGGTTATTCTGCAACGTATTAAGAGTTTAGAATAAAGTGTTGCGGATGTTACGTAGTTTGAGGTTATATTGCCAGGTATTTATAAATTGACTGGGGTTTCAGTTCGATAGGTCAAGTATAACCAGTAGCTAAACGCAATAATGAAAGCAAAAGAGGCAGGGACAGCCAATGCCAAGATTTCGAAGCGTTGGAACAGACAAGCGCCAATTAAGCCGCCAAACAGGAAGCCAACCACAATGAAAATTAGCAGTTTGGCTTTACGGCGGTCAAAAGGCATCCCCTTTAAGCGAGCGCCAATCATGATCCCAAGATCGGTAATGATCCCGCTCATGTGTGTTGTTCGAATGATTGCCCCGCTGTAAGTGGTTATCATCGCGTTCTGCAAACCACACGCGGCTGAAGCGAAATACTGACCTGAAGTATAGCCTTGCAACAGTGTCCACAGCGCCAAAAACAGCAATCCACCCTCAATACATAGTGCAACACCGTAACGGCGTCCTAACTTCAATGCTTGGTTTTCAATAAAGAACCCGCTGAACGCCGCACCTAACATGAAGCTCATGATCACCAATAGGAGGTGAACAGAAGCCGAGGTCGGTGTAAGCAGGCTACTGCCTAGCAAAGACATGGTGCCGGAGATATGGGAGATAGCTTGATGTTGGAAGCCAAGTAAGCCGATAGCATTAACACTGCCAGCAAGACCAGCTAACAAAAGGGCGCCGTATTCAACCCAGCGAGGTAACTTAGAAATCATGTGGTTCACCCTGGGTTAAATAGAGGAGCAAGATTATAACGCTAGACAAAAGATACGCTAGCGCTGTGAAGCGGTGATATTTGATCTTAGGCAACAGTATTGCAGTTTGTTTTAATACTGTTGCTATATAAAGATAACGGTCAATAACGAGATAAAGATAACGCTCAATGACGAACTAGTTGTAATGGCTCATTTGGTGGTCGAACTTAACCCAACCGTGTTTGCGTTCTTCATAAACCGAAAAGCTCGGCAGTGGGAAGTCTTGCTCTTTAAATAATCCGAGCGGGACGATATAAAAATCAGCGGCGGCAACCGACTGCAAAAGCATGGTGGTGCCACACTTGGGACAAAACTGATAGGTGACTTCATTACCCGTATCGCTGATGCGTGAAAAAGAGGTCACTTCACCGCTGAGTGTAACTTGTTCTATTGGGAACCGAGCCTGAATGCCGAACACACTTCCGGTGCGTTTCTGACACTCATAGCAATGGCAGACAGATGTACGTTGAGGTTCACCTCGGCATACTAGGTTGACTGCTCCACAGCGGCATTCGCAACTTCTGATATTTCTATCTTTAATATGATTGATATCCATCCATGCTCCACTTCTGGTTAACCCTGTATTGATAATTATACTAAAGCCCTTTATGGTCTGCACAACTGGATGAAAACAAAAGAATATAATTGCCCATGAAAAAGAAAATCTTACCTATCCCTCTGATTCTACTGATTCCAATTGTCATGCTGGTTGTGGTGATAGTAGCGGGTATTTATCGCTTTAGCTTAAGTGATGAAGAGATCTTGGCGAAGTTTCCTTCTTCTCAAGTGAGTTATGACCCAGTCGTAGAAACCGTTTTTGATTTGAAGACGACCAATCCATGGACAATTAAAGTTCCTGAGACTAACGCCTACGCTTTTATCAATGAAGTTGATGAGCCTAGAGCCATCGCGTTTGGACGCTATGACTCAGGTGTTGAGCGCGGTGTGGTAACGGTAGACACCAATAATCTTTCAGCCGCCACGTTGGGCAAGGCGAGTTTCTTTGTCGCGCCGATGTGGATATCTAACCAAGGCAGCGGTGTTTTCTATTATCTAGGCCTGTTTAAGCATGACCAGCAACGAAGCCGTGTGGTGTTAGTCGACCAACTTTTACTGGGTGATCGTATACAAATTCAGACATTGGAGGTAGCTCAGCAGCCAGGTTCGCAATCACAGAATAAACTTACTGGGGAAGGTTTTATCGGCTTTACTCAGCATTCTGCGGAACAATCATTTGCAGAACCCCCTTCTGAAAAGGTGTTAATGAGTTTTTCTTTTGATACGCAATCAATTGGTAAGCAATAACGTTTTCGTGAATGTAAGGATCTGTTGTTTATGTGAGCCAAATTACATATTATCTTAGTTAGATGAATGAAATTTAGACACAGTTAGCTTTGTGTCCGCTTATTATTACAAATGGAGCTTGCGAATGATTAATAAACGTTTTTTTAAGACGAAAGATGAAGTTGAAGTGACCTTCGAGCTAGAAGCTCAGGAAGCGAACTCTGTATCCATCGTTGCTGACTTTCTTGATTGGAAAGCCACCCCAATGAAAAAACTGGCCAAAGGGAAGGTTTACAAGTTTAAAACTCGTCTACCTAAAGATGGCGAGTTTCAATTCCGCTACCTAGTTGATGACCAACAATGGGTGAACGATGCGAATGCCGATCGTTACATCCCAAATGAATTTGGTGAAGACAACTGCCTAGTGTCGACGGTAAACGCATAATCTTTTCTTAAAACCAGCGACTAATTCGCTTCGTTTATTAATTATTCGAAACGGAATAACGTCAACCAATAGAAAGCAGAAACTAGCCGTTTCTGCTTTTTTATTTTTAAATTTAGCGGTTAATTTTATTTCTTATCTAGTGGCTCTTCATCTACGGCAACTCAATGACTTAGGCTAAGTTGGGAAGATTCACATCATATTATGACAATGCATTGATGATTTATGCGTTTGAAAAGCATATCCTATGCCTTTATATCGTAGAAAGACCTGTTTACCGTGTATTCAAAAATATTTCCCTCTCCGTTTGCTGAGCTTTCACCTGTAAAAAAAGTAGCTATTTTGGGACTGCCACTTATTGCTGCGATTGGTGTTGCTTTGCAATCGTCACAATCGGATCTGACGAAAACGATCGATCTTGATTTGCCCGACTCAACCGTTATTGAGTCAATTCTGTCACCATCTTCTGTTACCGTTATTGAGCCGCCGACATTTGAGTATCAAATTCAAACGGGCGATAACTTGAGTAGCATCTTCACTCAGCTTGGATTTTCTTACAAATCGATGATGAGCGTGATGGAAACCGATTTAAACTTCCTTGCGTTAGACACGCTTCGCCCAGGTAACACATTGCGTTTTTGGCGTGATGAAGCGACGGGCGACCTTTCCAAAATGGAACTTCAATTTAGTGTTGCAGATAAAGTGGTTTACCGACTGCTTGAAGATGGTACATACGAGTTTGAAGATATCTCTATTCCGGGCGAGTGGAAGCAAAAACCTTTAGTGGGTGATATTCAAGGCAGCTTCTCTATGTCGGCGAACAAGGTTGGCCTGAGCAGTCTTGAGATTGACCATATTGTGACTCTTCTTAAAGATAAGCTGAACTTTAGCCGAGACCTACGTGCTGGCGATCAGTTTGAAGTGCTTCAAAAAGCGCAATATGTTGATGGTGTTGCAACCGGAAAACGTGAAATTGAAGCAATTAAGATCATGAATCGTAACCGCGTTGTGTCAGCATACTTACACACTGACGGACAATATTACGATGCTAATGGCGATAGCTTACAACGTGCTTTCCAACGTTACCCAGTGAGCAGTAGCTGGCGCCAAAGTTCTCAGTTTAACCCTAAGCGCTTACACCCTGTGACTGGCCGCATTTCACCGCACAACGGTACAGATTTCGCGACGCCAGTTGGTACGCCGGTTCAAGCAACGGGTGATGGCAAAGTGATTATGACGCGTAAGCACCCTTATGCGGGTAACTATGTGGTGATTCAACACGGTAGCACTTATAAAACGCGCTACTTGCACTTAAGCAAGATCCTTGTTCGTAAAGGACAAACGGTATCTCGTGGTCAACGTATTGGCCTATCGGGTAAAACGGGTCGAGTGACAGGTGCTCACTTGCACTATGAACTGATCGAACGTGGTCGCCCTGTTGATGCGATGAAAGCGAATATCCCAATGGCCGATTCTGTGCCTAAAAAGGAAAAAGCGACATTCACAGCCGCGAGAGATGAAGCCGACAAGCTATTGAAGGCAGCGTTAGAAACGCGCAATCTAGCAATGGTTAATAATGCTAGTAAGTAGCTAGCCATTAAACTGTTTTAAAGCCGCAAGAGCATCACAAAGCACAGTCAGTGTTAAGTGATGCTCTTGCGGCTTTTTAGTTCTCAATAGAAGGTTCGGTAAGGGTTTAAACTAAAGGCTCTGAGTGCGCGACATAGCTAACGATAGCTTCAGGTCGCATTGGAGGTGAGTAGAGGTAACCTTGGATCTTGTCACATCCCATCGCGTGCAGCTTTTCTAATTGCTCACGCTTCTCAACACCTTCCGCAACCAAAAATACATCGAGTCTATGGGCCAGTTGAACAATCAGCCATACTACGCTCTCTGAGGTCGAACTAGTTAACAAATCTCGAATAAAGGTCGCATCAATTTTAATGCAATCGATAGGGTAGCTGTGGATGTAGTTCAAACTGGAGTAGCCTGTACCAAAGTCGTCGAGTGCAATCGTGAAGCCTTGCCCTCTCAAAAAGTTAAGCGCGGATTTTGTCTCTTGTGTTGGCGATAACAGAACGGTTTCGGTTAACTCGATAACAAACTCATTCGCCTTAAAATGGTGCTGTTCAATGGTTCGAGTCAGGTAGGATATATAACGTTTCGAATCAGTAAGCTCGTGCGCAGAGCAGTTGATTCCAAGTTTAACCTTGTAGCCCAAGCCTTGCTCTAGTGTGGTTTTAGCGCGGCACACCAATTCAATAATGCGTTCACCTAATTCGACAATCAGCCCTGACTCTTCTGCCACTTGAATAAACTCTACGGGTGAGATGTCTCCATGTCTGGCGGTTTTCCAGCGAGTCAGTACCTCGAAATATTCCCATTGCGTTTCACCTTGACCCACAATCGGCTGTACCACTACGTACATTCCATTGCTGTCGGGGATATAGCTTTGTGAAATTGGGTTTTCCAGCTCACTTCGTAGCGCTACGACTAGCTCGGTTTTTCTTTGGTAACGAACTCTTAAGTGAGTGTCATAACATTGAATATGAGTATCTTGGCTGTGTTTACACTCTTTAAGCGCCAAGCTGGTATTGAAGATGATTTGCTCAACGTCTTTGTTGTCTCCATCCGAACTGGCAATACCGATGCTGACGTCGAAATCTATCTTGATATCAACGCTACTGTAGCCCTGCTTAATTTTGGCCAGTATTTGTTCGCACACGGCTATCGGATCAGAATGGTAGGTGATGAAGGCGAACTCGTTGCCTGCAGTCCGGAAAGTCAGGTTGCTCTCGGGTAAGGTTCTCCGCAATGTTTCTGCGACAAATTGGAGGACTTTATCGCCAATATAATTGCCGTGCATGTCATTGATGGCTTTGAAGCTATTGATATCGAGTAAAGCCAATGTAAATGGAGTGACGCTCTGTTGAGTAATCGACTCTAAGGTATCTGATAAACAGCTTCGGTTGAGTAACCCGGTTAGGCTGTCGTGTGACACCTCATAACTAAGCTGATTTACAAGTTGTTCGGAACGATCGTTAAACCACATTTCACGCAAGGTGTGGATGATGATGTCGGCGAACAATTGATGGTGCTTTACCACGTCTTGTTGCTGATCAGGGCTAAGAGGCGAGGTGAACGTTGAAAACAGCACGCCCATCACTTCGCCACTTTGAGTTTGAGTCGGGATCGCGATGGAGTTTTGTGAGGTGATTTCCTGCCTAAATGCCGATGTTGGCAATGACTGGACGATGTACTGAGAAAATGAGCAATCTGGGTGTCTTTGATTGAAGGCTTGTTGGTAGATGTGACCATGGCGCGCATTGATTTTGTCATGTAATACATGATCAGAATGGGCGATCACCAAAGGAACGGTTTGGTCAGGGAAGTACTTCTTCTCAATGATGCTAGTGTATTGAGTATCAAAGGTCTGATGTAAAGTAAGCACAGCTGACTCTAAAAGGTCGATACCTTCCAATTTCAGCAAACGGCCAATGCGCTCTGTGTCTATCATGCTATTGTGCGTATGTTGAGTCATAGCCACCACCCCTAGTTAACCAGATTCACTGTGTAAGCGGTATACGTATTATCTTGTATATGTGCGAACTTGTATAATCTATATGCGTCAAGTTTATTATTGACCGTGTTGTATAACTTTTCAAATTAAAATGTGACTTATTTCACAGAGCTTGCGTGCTACGCTCTTTGTCTAGCCTGTCTTTCAGATGGTCCAAAAAGAGCTTGGTTCGCGTGTGCGAGTAATCAAGCTTAGGGTAGTACGCGTAAACCATCACTTCGTCGGCGGTAATATTTGGCAATACTGGAACTAATGTCCCTTGCTTTAGATCCTCTTTGATCATCGCTTTGATGGTTAACAGTACGCCCATTCCTCGCTTCGCAGCATGAAACAAAGCCTCTGGATTGGTGGTCGCAAAGTTACCGTTTAACGTTATTCGCTGCCCTTTGGTGAGTGCTACTTCACGGGTCGGACGCTCTCCCCAAATTAACGAATTGTGTTGCTCCAAATCTTGCTCGCAAGTGGGGTAGCCGTGTTTGGCAAGATAGCTTGGTGCTGCATAGAAGCTGGCTCTGTGTTCAAACAGCGGTGTTTTCTTGAAGCTTAATGAGTTGAGTTGTTCTAGTTCACGACTGATTACCAAGTCCAAGCCAAGCTCGGGTAATTGACCGGGCGTAGTGGTGATGAGTTGTACCTTAATATCAGGGTACTTTTCTAAGAAGTCGTCCATGTATTGCACCAGAAACTTAGAGCCAACCGCAATCGTAGCGCCAATCTTTAATAGGCCTGCTGGGGTTTGGTTAACCGAGCGAGTCTCATCAATAATGGACTGCCAATTGTCGAGCTGATCCTTGGCTCGCAGGTAAAAGAGCGCACCTGCTTCGGTTTGGCTAATTGATCGCGTGGTGCGCTTTAACAGTTGGGTGCCGATGCGCTCTTCTAGCCAGTTCACTCTTTTGCTGATCGCCGAGCTGGTGGTGTTAAGTTTTCGAGCAGCACCATTGAAGCTACCTTCTTCCACTACTCTGACATAGCTTTTTACGTTAAGAATCCAATCCATATTATTTCCTGTTGGGACTTAATAAAATTCCAATTTAGCTAATTATCAATTATTGGTTTTGAATGTAAACTCATCTAATGAACAAATATCAAACGAATAGGGAATTTTTTGAGCGAATCGACCTTTAAAAAAACACCGTTACTCTTAGCAATGATGATTATTGCTACGGGGCAGGTGGGTGTGAGCATCTACTTGCCAGCATTACCGTTAATTGCTTCTGATTTAAGTGCTACTCAAGTAGATGTACAGCTTCTCGTCACGCTGTTTCTGGTGGGTTTTGGCTTGTCTCAGCTATTTTACGGACCGATGTCCGATGCGGTGGGAAGAAGACCTATCTTCTTGTTAGGTCAGGGTGTTTATTTGATTGGTACAGTCGTTTGTGTTGTGTTTTCTGACAATATGACGGCGCTAGAAGTTGGTCGCTTGCTGCAAGGTTTAGGGGCGGGCAGTGCCTCGGTTCTTGGGCGAAGTGTGCTTCGTGACAGCTATGATGGTTCACAGCTTACCAAAGCGTTGTCTTATATCTCGATCACCGCGTCGATTATGCCGATCATTGCGCCGGTATTCGGTGGTTGGATTTCATTTCACCTCGGTTGGCAGGCGGTGTTCCTGTTCGTTTTATTGTATCTACTAGCGATATTCACACTGGGTTACTTTGTTCTGCATGAAACTTTGCCATACGGAAAGAGCCGCTTTGATGCGTGCCAAGTGGTGAAGAACTACGGACGCTTGTTAACGAATCGCCAAGTGATAAGCAGCGCCAGTTATAACTGGATGAGTTATATGGCGAGTTTGGTATCGCTATCGTTGTTTCCATTCTTAATGCAAGAGCAATTGGGGCTGACCGCCGCTGAATATGGTTCATTGATGATTGTCCCTTCGGCAGGCTTACTGATCGGTAGCGTGGCTTTGAACTTGCTCAATCGTAGGTTTAGCACTCCGCAATTGATGAGCCTTGCGATTTTGATTATTTTGGCTTCGGGAACTTGGCTTCTTACTCATGAGTTATCCATCTTTAACTTGGTTTGGGCGTTTACTTGGTTGGCGATAGCACAAGGCATTTCGTTCCCATTATCAATCAGCATGTTATTAGAACCTCATAAGAAGCAAGCGGGCGCAGTATCGGCATTGTCGGGCTCTATTCAGATGTGTTTAGCGGGTTTATTGGGTGGGTATCTAGTAGAGAGTTGGGTCACGACTCATCTACAGTTAGGCGTGTTCTACCTCATTATTGGCGCAGCCATGGGCGGAGTGCTTTGGTCTTCAACCAAAATGAACAACAAAGGCGATACTGTTGAAGTGGAATATAGCTAAACACTAAATTCACTATCGTTTAACGCACCATCGTTAATACGTTGTATTTGTGCTGATGGTTTTCTACAATGCTTCGGTCCATTGAATAGGTAAAAACAAAATGCAGCAAAATGAATTTGAAGTACTGGTAAAAGCTATCTGCGCACTAGATGGCCTGCCTCAAGCGCTTGAGCTATTGAAATCCAATGAGGATACAGAAGTCGCTGAGGCTGCTGCATCACTGACTGGTCAATTTGCACTTGCTGAAGTGGAAGGCGAAAAGCGTATTTACCACGTGACGCTTCAAGAAAATGAACAAGGCGAAGAGCAAGAGTACATCGAACATGTTATGAATGAAGGCGATGACTTAATCAAATTTGCAGCTTGGTTCTTTGAAACGATGTTTGAATTGAAGCAAAAAGACACATACCAAATTGCCGGTAAAACTTACAGACAGCCAAAGCGCAGCTAGGTTTCTCAGTAAAGCATTTTAGAAAGCAGCTCTATTGAGCTGCTTTTTTTATCAGTGTCTAAATCAATGTCTTGGGTTGTTATTAGGAATGGAGCATTAAGCTCAAACCAGAATTTAGGTTAACTCATTGATATACAAAAACAATGCTGATTAGCACAGAGACAAAATTAGGCTAATTGCAAATGAATGCTTAATATTGCATTAAAGTGTGATTTAGATCTTGTTTTTGGGCGTTTTAAGTGTAGAATCCGCGCTAAAGAAAGTTGATTATGTGCGGAGATAAGCATGAATTACGAACTAGGCCACGCATACCTTGGTCAAATGGCAGCAAAAAACATGATGCACGAAGCATTGTACGGCACTTCAAAGCCAAAGAAACCATCGTTCTTTAAGCGAATGATGAAGAAAATGGCTAAATAAGCATTTTCAAAAACGGAATTTTAAAAGGCCTTAAACTCGATGAAGTTTAAGGCCTTTTTCGTTTTAGCGATTGGTGAAAGTTATCGCTTTGTTTTGTTGTGGATGGACACAAAAAATACCAATTAAGCTTCTGACTAATGGCTTTTAATGAACTCAGCCAGCAGATTGATTGGATAAGTCGACCACATTATTAGGGATGCTATCTAAGCCATTCTCTTTCATCCACGCTTCTAAGTTATCGGCACCACCGATGTACTTACCATCAAGCCAGATCTGCGGGACGGTGACCGGTGTTTTCTCACCAATGTGTGCTTTTACCTCTGGAATCATACGGTACAAAGCGGCGCTGTCTTTTACGACATCGTGGTATTGGTATTCAACACCCGCTTCATCCAGCATTTTCTTCGCTTTAACACAGAATGGGCAGGTCGCCTTACCATAAACGATGTTGCCTTTTAGGCTGTCTCGTTTGGTCCACTCTTTGATCACCGATTGGATTAACACACCGCGATTCAGCGCTTCACCTTGGCTGACCACTTTGCCTTCAACAACAAGGATTGGAGCATGCCAAGAGCCTAGTTTTAGCGGCTCCCACCAGTGAGACAACCAATCTTTCACTTCCAGTTCGACATCGACATCGGCCAATTCATTCTCAAAAGTATCCTTCAGAATGTCTTTGGTAAGGGTACATTCCCCACATGGGATATTAACTTTAAATGGACCCCAGCTGCCTGCCCAACGGTATAGTGTAATCTTGACTGGTTTCTTCATGGTTACGGCCTCGTTTGAATTCTCTTATCCATATAGAACGGACAGTCGAACTATTTATTTCACCAACCTTAAACTTTCTTCACTTTCGAAGGTTTTTTGGTTTCCCAGTGCGTTATAAATGCAACTGACGCAATAATAATAGCAGCACCTAGCCATAAACGACCCGGTGGAACCCAACTAAACACAATCCAACCTGCTAAAACATTTAGCGGTAATTTGGCGTGGTCAAAAGGTTGCACAAACGAAGCATCAGCGACTGAGTAGGCTTTTACAATCGCCCATTGAGCGAGTGCCGTCATAACACCGATAACAATCAAGATAGCCCAAATTGTACCGCCGCTTGGCGTCTGCCAATCTGGCGCAGCAAGCAGGATGTTAAATGGTGTGATTAATAGTAGAAGATAGACCACCATGGTTGAAGGACTGTCTTGCGAAGAGAGTTTTTTCACCATCAGTGAGTAGCATGCCCAGAAGAAAGCGGCACCGACTGGTAATAACGTTGCCCAGTTAAAATCTTCAGCCCACGGCTCTAGAATCACCATCGCACCCACGAAGCCTGCTAAGGTCGCGCCCCAGCGAGCAGCCCCAACTTTCTCTTTTAAGAAAAGCCCTGAACCAATGGTTGCAAACAATGGCGATGTCATGAGAAGGGCAATGCCTTGCCAAATTGGTACTGGGTAAGCCAGTGCCCATATCCAAAGTTGAATACCAATAACAGACAAGAAGACACGGAATACGTGTAGCTTGAGATTATCAGTTTTTAGTGCGCGGCGAATTCCCAATGTTTTTAGGTAAGGAAGGATGGCGAACAATGCGATTGAATACTGAATGACGGCAACGGTGGTAGAAGTAAGTCCGAAATGAATGCTAGCAATTTGAGTTAGGCTGTTGATCAAAGCAAAGGCTAAACCTGCGGTTAGCATCCAGCTAGCGCCTTGGATCGGATGGTGTTGTGACATGATGCTTCTAATTATTTGATGTGGTTCACCTATGATACGGATTTAACACCACTTAACCAGAAAAAGCATTGATGAAGTTAGTCAGAATATTTGAATATGAAAAAGGTTGAGCCATTGCCCAACCTTTTTGGTCTTCATCTAAAGTAGCTTTAGATTAGAAGTCGTAACGTACACCTAGGCGAAGAGAGTCTTCACTTTGTGTTTCTAAACCTGCAACTTTTACGTCGTCTAGATTGTTTAATTGGTAAGCAACGTATGTACGGATAGATTTGTTGAACTTGTAGGTACCAGTCAGCTCAAAGAAGTCAGCTGTATCTACAGTTAAGTTCTGTGTCGCGTCTTTTTCTTGTTTTTGGTACAAACCTGCCAGTTCAAATTGGTCTGTTAGCTTGTATTTAGCAGCAACTTCCACACCAGAGAACTCAGTTTTTGCTTTGTCGTCTAGGTCACCCATTGTGTAGGTTGCACCTAGGTATAAAGCATCCATTTTGTAGTTAATACCAGCAATCAATGCTGTAGCTGAACCATTACCAGTACCGTTGTCGTTACCTGAGTAACCAAGACCGAAACCTAAGCCCATCGGTAGTGTGTAAATGCCAGAGATACCGTAACCGTCAGTATCTTTGTCTTCACCAGCAATCAAACTTGCTTTAAGAGAAAGTGCGTCTGCGTCGTAAGCGTATACAAACGTGTTATTGATTTGCTCGTCACCTGCATTGATGAATGCTTTTTGGTCACCAGAGTAGATAGTAACATCCGACATTTCTGAGATTTGAGCTGCAGCTGTATCTTGACGACCTACTGATACTGTGCCGAAGTTACCTTCAAAACCTGCATACATGTAACGTTGCTTAAAGTTTTCAGTCTTACTGTTATCAGCAGAAGATTTCACGCTTTGTTCTGCTTCGTAGAAACCAAAACCAGATAGGTCGCTAGTGATTTCTGTAGTACCACCCACATTCAAACGAACACGGCTTTTGTTTTTCATCGTACCGTCGATTTCAGCACCACCTGAACCAATGAAATCACCACGGAATTCCGCACGACCGCCAATTTTAAGTTCTGTGCCATCAGAGCTGTAAACTGTTGCTGCTAGAGATGAACCTGAAACTAGTGCCGCTACCACTGCAGAAGCTAGAACTGCCTTTTTCATAATCACTTACCTTGTATTTTAAAATCCGTGAGCAATGTGCTCTCCGTTTCGATATGAAGCTAATTTAGAGCAGATAAATTAAGCTTTCATTTCCATAAAATTACATTTTCGTGAATGGGGAGCTTTTTTAAGTGTTGATTTTATTGCACTTTTATTTCATGCGACTGAGTGTTCTATGAATAGTTATACAAGTTGCGTGTATTTCAAAGGTCACATTAGCAAGTTTTACCTTGGAATCACGTATGTCGATGGTGGTGAATTTTGGCTGCGCTGAGAGCTTGTTAATCTGATTAACTGCTTGTACTGGTAAGGATATCCTCTATGATGCAAAAACTTAGAAGAGAATAGATTCTGCTCAACAATATGGAGACGTTGGATGAAAACAGAGTACTTAGGCGATGTTTTACAAGGTAGGCAGGTTATTGGCTCCTTGAATGTTGAAGACCTACCCGTTGGAGAGCACCAGTTTTGGTTTCAAGTCACCAGTGATGGGCTAGGGCAACCTAAGAACATGCCGGTTTCTGTTTTCAAAGGCAGTCAAGAAGGTCCTAGTTTGATGATCACCGCCGGTATTCACGGTGATGAGCTAAACGGAGTGTTGGCTGCACAGCAAATTATCAGGGACTTAGTCGGTAAAACGCTCAAAGGCACGGTAACGATTGTACCTACTGTGAATCTGTCTGGCTTGCTGAACCATAGCCGTGATTTCATCTCTTCGGATCCGGGTTCTTGCCCTGCTAATCTTAATCGACTCTTTCCGGGTGACGCGAATGGCTTGGCTGCGGAGCGCTTTGTTGCGTCTTTGTGGGAGCGTTTGCTTAAGCATAATGCCACCTTCGCCGTTGACCTCCACACTCAAACTCGTGGCGCAGTTTATCCACTTTATGTGTTTGCTGATTACCGCATAGAACAATGTTTGGAGATGGCGAGGCTGATGCAGCCCGATTGTGTTCTGAATGACCCTGGTGACCCAGGTATTTTGGAAACGGTTTGGAATCGAAGTGGAATTCCGAGCATCACGGTGGAAGTTGGGATGGGGAAATTTACTCAGCCTGACATGATTCAACGAGCGGTAGACGGTGTTTTTAACATGCTGTCTTATTATGAAATGTTCGAGGTTGAAATAAATCATCCCGAGAAAATGCAGCTGCCGAGTATGGATTGGATAGAGGGTAATGATGTGGTTTCTATCCGCGCTGATATTGGTGGTTTCGTATTGCCGCAGGTTGAGCTTCTGCAGAGCGTAGAACAAGATGATCTGTTGGCTATTCAATATGACGCTTTTGGTAATGAGTGTCGCCGTTATCACGCGCCGTCTGCCGGACGTGTCCTTAGCTATAACGTGGATGCGTTAAGGGAGCCGGGTGCGCTTGTTTGTCGTTTGCTAAGTTAAGGCTCAGTCGGTTTGACGTTTCCGTGTTAATGCACTGTGTTGTTATCTAAAACACGTAAAAAAAGACCGAGCTAGGCTCGGTCAAAGGACAGTTGTCTAGAGTAAGCACGTCTTGGACTCATCGAGAGAACTGCTTTTAGAGTAGCGAGGCTAGATTAAGAATCCATTGCAAGATAGTGACACTTCGACTGCTTTTCTATTTCAAAAATAATATTGAAAACATAATCTTAAACTCATCAAAAACCCGACTGCGAGTTACGCGAGTCGGCTTTTTATTACTTCTCTTTTGAATCTTTATCTCTATCTACACTCGATTAAAAAGCGTTATCCACGACCTCTTTTAATCGGTCGTAAGGCACATATCCTGGTAAAACATTTCCGTTCATCATCATGGTTGGAGTGCCCGTTAAGCCGAGTGCACCGAACGTTTGATGGTTAGTGGTTAGAACCTGGTTTTGTTCTTGAGTTGTTTTTAGTTCCGCCTCTGTTCCCGTCTTCTTGGCAACGGCTTCTAGTGAGCTTTTCGAGTGAATACCGCTTTTCGCCATCAGCAATCTATCAACTTCAGGGAATGCTTCTGGGTTATCTTTCCATACTTTCATCGCGTATAGCGCCGCGTTGGTGTCTAGCCCCGAAACCTGTTGCTGCTTAAACGATAAGTACACGTTGATCACTTTAATGTCGCTGTTTTCAGAGGCTAATTGAACCAAGCCTTTTTCCAAGCGCTTACAGTAAGGGCAGTTATAGTCGGTAAAGTTAATGATGACCGATTTGCCATCCGGATTGCCCGTGATTGGGTGGGCGTCATTGTTGTATAACCAATCATGGCTTTCCGCTTGGGCTTTTTTCGTTTGCTCTTGACCTGCTACGTACTGCTCTAAACTGGTATGCAAACCAGAGATCGTAGAAGGGTTCTCTTTCAGAAATTGGTTAATCTCTTCAAGTTGCTGGGTTTGTTCTGTGCTTAACTCAGCGAAGGCAGTGGTGCTCATTAGTGAGCCTAAAATCAGTGTACTAATCAGATGCTTTTTCATGCTATTTATTCTCTAATTCTTGATAATCGTGAGCGCTCATTGGGTCGCGCTCACGGAAATCCTGTTCGTTAAACGGGCTAAATCGAGTTGTTCACCTTGCTTTGCTCTGTTTTTCTTTGTAAGCGAGTTAGGCAAAGTAGGTTCTCAACCAAAGCCCTATCGGGGAAGTAATGCCTGTTGCGATACTGCTAATTTTTCCATCTTTGATGATGACGATGCTTGGAGTGACACTAACGCCCCAACTTCTGCTGATTGACCCAGAAAGATCATTGATAACAGGGAAGTCATACTCTTTTGCATCCAAGTAGCGCTGGACACGTTCGTCTGGACCAGACGATAGAGCGACCGAAACCACCTGATGGGAATCACTGAAGCTATTAACCGTCGGGCTTACAAATTTGCAGGCACCACACCAAGTCGCCCAAAAATAGACAATGACTGGCTTACCATTTTTGCTTAGCTCGATAACATCAATATCTTCGCCTTGGAGCGATTGACCCACAATTGGAATCGCATCGCCCTGAGGCATGCTTCTGCTGTGATAAAAGTCCATGGCAAATGAAACCACGCCAACGATCAATATCATTGAAACCAGTTCCTTTCCCCACTTCTTAAGACGACTTGGCTTTTTGGCCTCACCCTTTACAGCGTCGTCTTCAATCGTGCTAGATTTATCTTCATTGTTGGGAGTCTTCATCAGTTATCTCGCAGCGTCGATGGCTTGAACGACAGTGTCACTGTTGAGAATGACAGGCAGTGGAATACCGCTTTTATAGCTCGGGCCGTAGACGATATTAAATGGCACACCAAATCGCCCATTACTTTGTAAGTATTGAGTGACACTTTCACTTGGTGTTGTCCAATCACCTTTCATCAAAACAATGTCTTCTTGCTGTAGGTGACTGTAGACAGGGTCTTGAAGGATGACGCCGATCTTGTTGGCTTTACAAGTGATACACCAATCAGCAGTCACATCAACAAACACCGTTTTGCCTTCATCAACGAGCTGAGGGATTTGCTTCGCATCCAGCTTTTGCCAAGCGAGATCGTCAACAATCGGAGTCGCCCAGTTATCAGCGGTGACACTACCGACGATCAATGCAGCACCAAACACCAAGGTTGTGGTTGCGACGATAGGAATAAGCACCTTGCGACCCAACTTACGGCCAATCCAAATCAATACTGAAATCACGATAAATAGCGACAGCAGGATAGTTGGGAATTTACCAATGAATGGGCTAAGGAGGCTTGTTAGCCATAGGCTGGTAATGAACATCATTAAGCCAAATACCAGCTTAACTTTGAACATCCACGCCCCAGGCTTTGGAAGCAATTTGGTTAGGCTTGGGAATAGCGCAAAGATCAACCAAGGCGCACTCATACCGATACCAAGCGTGATGAAGATAGCCCATAACTCTTGGTAGCTTGCTCCAAGTGCATACGCGACAGCGGTTCCTAGGAATGGCGCGCTACACGGCGTTGCTAACAGCGTTGCAAACATGCCTTGAACAAAGTGGCCTGAATGTGAGTCATCGCCTTTGGTTGCCATCCAGGTGTTTAAACCTGATGGTAGTCTGAATTCGAATAACCCAAGCAGGTTAATCGAAAACAGCAAAGTGATGATCAGCATGAACCCGATGAACCAAACATTTTGGAACTGGATTCCCCAGCCAATTGCATTACCACCCATTTTTAGAGCGGTCATACCTAGGGCTAACAGCGCAAATGATGTAATGACACCTGAAGCAGAAGCTAAGAATGAGAGTCGAATATGACGATTAGATGCACCTTGGTTTTGAATGATGCTGTTTAATTTCATTCCTAAGACTGGCAACACACATGGCATGATGTTGAGGATCAAACCACCAATTAAAGCGAAGCCTATCATCGCCAAAAAGCCGTTGTTGCTTGTTTGGTAAGCGATCGGTTCTGAGCCAACTTTGGCCGTCATCTCTTCGGCGAAATTAGTGTCTGAAACGGTGACACTCACGTTACGGTCCGTTAAGTCGACTTCACCTATCCAGTTGCTCACATCAAATACGGCCGTCATTGTATTGTCTGTGATGTAGACGCTTGGTTGAGAGAAGAAGTCATCAATCACTTCTTGCCCGTCAATCAACACCATCGGCTTATCCCAGCCATTTTTACTTGTCAGCTGAGTAACCAGTTGCTGCTTGCTCTTGTCCCAAAATAGACCATTGACTGAAGTGCGATTAGCTTCTCGTGGAGATTGGCTCATGCCTTGGTTGAACAAGAACATCGCTTCTTCATCGAGCGCTAAAGTTTGTGGGTCAATCGGCAGTTCGATATCGTAATCGGTTAACACACAGATATTGGTACACGACGGAAAGGTAAACGATGCCCTGAATATCGCAGGCTTCGTGTTGTCTTTCAGGGATAAAGTGACAGGAAAGCTGACATGTTTTTTGTAGCCTAACGTCATGACGTCAAGCTGCTCGTAGTATTTAGGTATCGGCCAGTGCCACTCTACTGACTCAATGTTTGTTGAACCAGACCAGTCCCAGCTTGGCGGAATGCCACCTTCGCCTGGGCTGCGCCAATAGGTTTTCCAGTCGCCGTCGAGCACGACATCGAGCACGGTTTGGATCTTAGAGCCGTCATCCGACTGTTCACCCGTCGACATCATTCGCATTTTAACAGGCGGATGCTCAGGCACACTAAGCCAGCCCGTTGTCTGTGCCAAGGCGGTAAATGACGTCATAACCAAAAGGGCAGTGACTAAGGTTTTCGCGCATGTACGCATAGAGAATGCCAATGAATCGACAAACTTAGTTAGTAGTGTGTTGTACACAAATGTATCTCCAAAAAATAAATAAAAGGGTGTAGTAGCCCGGTTATTTACTCTCTAAATATACAGTGCTTTAGATGCAATCGGTGTTTTGTCGGTCGAGTAGAGCGATGATTGTCTCTAGATAATCTCGAGATGTGAGGAGGTAAGTTAAACGCAACAGCAATAATAAGTACGAATGGGATCAGCCAGCCGGTTTTTGGGGCGGCAAAGGTCAGCATTTTCGAACTTAGGCTGCATGAATTTGAATTGGGGGACGTTAACATTTTTGAGGCTTCTAAGCCGAAAACGCTGGCGTATAGAGCAGCCATTTTTTCTGAAGAAGCGATGTTGGTTTGGGGATTACTGGTTTCTGTATGAGTTTGTGTGCCAACTAGGACTGATTGGCCATTAGCGGATGCAGATAACGATACTTTCTTGACGGCCAGAGTGCTCGCCAGACAAGTTACGATAACCAGTCCGGTAAGGAAGAGCGCCCAAAGCGAATGCTTTTGTCGGCGGTTCTGTGTGGATAAGAAAAGTAGCGATGTGTTCAGCAAATTAGTCAGTAATCAAATCTGTTAGTCGTTAAAGCAAGCTCATTGAATTGTGGTTAGCTTAGATAAGTTCTCTTCGTGCCACAAGTCATAAAATGGTTAAAGTGAAACTATGTATAAATGCGGGAAACGGCAGATACACGATAAAAGACGCATAAACACCAATTCACGCGAATACGACATTGAGCTGTAGCTAAAGTTCACAACAACTGAAAGTTATCGCTAATTATTCTGTATTGAGTGGTTTATTAACTATCAGGACGGGACAGGCGATACAAAAAAGCCCAACAGATCGTCGTTGAACGTGTTGGGCTTTAATCATTGGTGCTATTGGAAAGGCTTAGTGAGTGCGGCGAGGGCCGTTACGTACCAAGTCTTTACCGTTATCAAACACTTCTTTGGTGATCCAGCGAGCAAGCAGAACTTTGTGGCTGCTGTTGAATACAGCAACGAAGTGACGACCATCTGAATTATTGGTTGCCATGCCTACACCTTCAACGCCTTCAAGGCCTAAACCGCCAGCTTCCACTGAAATTAGGAATTGCTCTAGTTCTTCTAGAGACTCAATAATATCAAGTTCGTTGTTCATTTTTATGCTCTCTTGCTGTGAGCCAACATCGTATTTAGGGCGCTTTAGTGCATGTGCTCGAATGAAGATATTGGCTGTTGTTCTTTGTTGGATGCGTACTCTACAGGTCATAAGAGGGGATTGGAACTCTCAAATATTAGAAGCAGGCTGATAATTTGCGAATTTTTAACATAACATACGTTTAAATGCTTGTTATCCATATTCTTTTTACTACTATTTATAGGGTCAATTTAGACAGTAATAGGAATTAATATGATGAAGGTTTGGCGTTGTCTATTGTTAATGTTGGCGTTTGTCGCATTTGGAAGTTATGCGCAGAGCGTTGATAAAATCGCAGAAGTACAAGATCAGTTAATGCTCGATCTAGCAACATTAGAAACGGCGCATGATGCTGAGAAGCCCTTTCTTGAAGATATCTTAAGGCGTAAGAATCAGGGCCTACGCGAAGAGATTTTTTCACAGCTATCGTCAGATAAAAAAGAGGGGCTGGATGTCACTCTTGCTCAGCAGGTCGAACTGCTACAAAAATTGCTGTCGTTGAATGAAACTAAAATCGTTTCAATGAGTAAAGAAAACCGTTCAGCTGAAGGTGACGCTAAAAAACGCCTTGAATTGCGTATTCAAAAACGAATCGGAATGATGGATGTCTATTATCAGCAGCTTGCTAAGACCTTAAATTGGTCGAAAGAGCGTGGTGTTGATGTTGCTGTTCCTGAAGGTGAGCTCAAAACGGCACTTGTTTCTCGTTCTCAATATCTTACTAATGCAATTCTATACACGGATACACAACGTCAAGATTTAGAACGCCGGTTATCTTATGTAAGTGAAGAAGAGAAAGCGACGATTAAAACTGAGCTTGAACGCTTCAGTGAGCGAACTAGCGTTATGGTCGCGAGCTTAGAAGAAACCATCACGCTAATGGAACCGTTTGGCGTGGATGTGACTTCGTACAAACGTGTTTTGCTAGCGACGACAGGTGACATTAACGCCGATGTGTTGGATGTTGATGTTGCACTGGAGCTGTTGGATGGTTGGCTTCGTTCGTTCAGTTCATGGGCTTTTGAAAATACCCCTTCTTTTATCGTTAAACTTGCTCTGTTTCTCGGTATTTTGTATGTAACTCGCCTTATTGCTAACGTGGCTCGCAAAACCGTTCGTAAGAGTGTTTCGCACTCTAAAATGGACTTCAGTGTATTGATGCAGGACTTCTTTGTATCCATCGCATCTAAAGCGGTCGTGTTTATTGGTTTGCTTATCGCACTGTCTCAAATAGGGATAGAGCTAGCACCTCTTCTTACTGGTTTCGGTGTAGCCGGTGTCATCATTGGTTTCGCATTGCAAGACACACTATCTAACTTTGCATCGGGTTTGATGATCTTGATCTACCGTCCTTATGACGTCGGTGACATGGTTAAAGTGGCAGGCGTGCAAGGCACGGTAAAAGACATGAGCTTAGTATCGACGACTGTTCAAACCATTGATAACCAACGCTTGGTGATCCCAAACAACAAGATTTGGGGTGACGTGATCAACAACATCACGGCAGAACGTGTAAGACGTGTTGATATGGTTTTCGGTATTGGTTATTCAGATGATATCGATAAAGCGAAAGCGGTATTGAACGACATCATTCTTGCACACCCTCTAGTGTTGAAAAAACCAGAGCATATGATCAAGCTTCATACCTTGAATACGTCTTCTGTTGATTTCGTAGTACGACCTTGGGTTAAGACTGATGACTATTGGGATGTGTACTGGGATGTAACGGAAACCGTGAAGAAACGCTTCGATGAAGAAGGCATCACGATTCCATTCCCTCAACGAGATGTACATATTTACAATCACGAAGAGAACTAAACGAAAGATCTAGTATGAAAAGCTATTACGAAAAAGCTAAGCATGGCTTAGAGCCATCATTCTTAATGTGATATCAAATGGACGCTGAACAAGCGTCCATTTTTATTGGCTGCCGCTTATGTTGAGCTTCATTCTTTTATGTCACTCAACCACCTTAGAATTACGTTATGATGGGGTAGGCTTAATCTGGAAAGTTGAAATCGAATGGACGATTCACAGCAAAAAACGAATACTAGAAATACAACGGTAAGAAAAGCGACGCGAATTGAAAGTGTTATGAACTCTGCGATGTGGCATTTAACTCAGAGAGACATGACGGAAAGCGAGTTAGTGGCGAAGCTCAAAGTGAAAACCGACAATCAAGAATGGATCGATGAAACTCTAGGGACATTGAAAGGCTTCGGGTATCTCAAGTCTGACCAAGTGTTTGCAGAACAATTCGTGGAACAAGCTTTCTCTGGTGAATTCGGTTCTCGATACATTGTCGAAAAACTGAAGAAGAAGGGGCTGACCGATTCAGTGATTTCTGATGCAATCCATAAAGTGTCGTTCGAAAAGTCTATTGATGAACAAACCATCTTGATAGACCGAATCAACCACTACTATTCAAGCTTTACCATGAGCCGTGAAAAGCTGGTTGCGACACTGCAAAAGCGTGGCTTTAGCTATCAACAAGTTAAGGTAGCGATTGACCAGCACCCACAAGCGCATCAACTGAAAAGTAACATTCAAATTAAGGCCGAGAAAGCCGATTTGGAAAAAGAGGTGCTCAAGTATGCTCGTAAAGGCAAGGGCCTGACCGCCATTCAGCAAGAACTTAGACAACGACAAATCGACACAAGTGAGCTGTCATCGCTCATCGACCGATTGATTAATGAAGAGCAGCTAGATTTCTATTCTTCTTGTTTAGAACAGTTGCAGAAGAAGCCTTATGACCTAAACGATCATAAAGAACGCTCTAAGGCTTACGCGATGCTAAGTCGAAAGGGGTTCTCTTCTGACGAGATCAAATTTGCATTGAGTGAAGATAACGAATAACTAAGCCGGAAAAATTTCCTATTGTAGTATGTTGGTTTGTCCTAAGTAACTATTGGACAAAGACGTGTCAGTGACTCTTCTAATTTAGCTATTTATGGATTACTCTGGGTGAGGCAAGCAGTGCCATAGTCTTGTTATAAGCAATTTTCACGTTCGCACGCCATTAGCATTCCAGATGTTGTAAAAGTAAAATTATCATCACTAGCTATATGTAATGTACCGTTACTGTACACGTAGTAAATTGCATAAAGAACTGGTAACTGGTAGTGACGACTACCAATGCCTTTCGGCTTACTCATAAGCTCTTCTTCTAACTCATCTTCTTCTTGTTCTAAAACTAGAGAAAGAATTTTAAGTATTTGCCATAGCTGCAAACTGTTAGAAGGCATACTTATCACCATGTTGGTAGACCGACGCCTCCTTTGTTCGATAAATGACATCATTTCAGAATCAAAGTTGGATAACTTATCACTACTTGAATAGAGAGCTTCTAGCGCCTCAATAATTTCAAAGTAATCTTGAGAACCATCAAGTCCCAATGCTTCATTAAGACTTGTTCGCTTCAATGTCTCGTAGGTTACATCAAGAGCTAACTTTTTTTCTTTTAGATGCTCAGTCGCAACATCTCCCTGACTAGCCTCAGTTATGATTGCATCTAAATATGCGATTAAAATACTTGCTGAATTCTTGGTTACAGTGAAATCTGACCGCCCAACATAATCTATTAGCCTATAACTGAGGTCTTTTAAACGAGTGTACTTTTCTTCTTTTTCCTTATCTTTTTTCTGAGAAATAAAGGTATGAACAGCCCAAAGAAACACAGCAACTGTTGCGGCTTTTGATGCTACATCGATCCATGTTAAAAAACCTGAGTTTAATTCAAGAAAAACTGTCGAGATAGCTGATAAAATTAAAAGGACACCTTGAAACAACAAGATAGATACCAATGAAATTATAACTACTTGCACAATTCCCCCTTAGCTTATAACGCAGAACATCAGGTGCGCCTCGATGGCTCACCAAGCACGCAGAACCCATACAAAAACAACCAGCGTAACGCGTTCACCTTGATGTTTTTTATGCTTTTTCCTGTGACTTACGCCTAAAGTGGTGATTAGGTGTACAAATCGTATTAGTGTCCGAACTAATTTTATGAGCAACCGCATACACTGATTTTAACTGCGTCGAAACACCAGTAATAGCTGTATAGAGCTGAAACAAAGACACCTGCTCTGAAATCGACTGATTAATAACGCTCAACTTTTTACGCTTATCAACGTCTGAATGAAAAAAGTCAGAATTAAACCAAAGATTAATTATTTCTCGGTTGCTTACAGGGTGCCCCATTGAGTCACTCATATAACAACTGTTCATCAGTCCATTGTACTGCTTGCGCACTAAATCAAGGTAATTGCATGCCCACTCATCTTTGGCTCGTTTTCTCAAAACGCTAATAACCGATTCAAGCTTTGTTGGCTCTTTTTCGGCATAGAAAAATCGGAATTTAAGTGCAAGGTTTTGAATATGGTCTAGATCTGGAGTATTGGCTTCAAACGTTGCTTTTTTTACTTCTGGATCGTCTGATATTGCATGTTGTGCGATGGCTCCAACGTAATAACGCTTCATTGCGTTTACGAAGCTTTCCACTCTTCGCCTAAACACATATATGCGAAACAACTCTTCTTTAGAAAGTGATTCAAGCTCACTTTCTCGACTTATCAAATAATCAGGAATGTGCATCTTGTTCCTTGAGGAATAACACTTTATAGGTGGCATTTTTCTGTGTTTGCATTCCGTGTATGTTGCTTCAATTTATTATGAAACTCAACCAGTATCCGTTTGTTGCGTGAATTGAAGATAGATTTCATGAAGAAAATACCAAAACTTTCCGTACAAGTTCCCAGAACATGGATTAGAAAATTTTGAGCTACCTGAGTGCGCGTCTTTAGTGAAGATCATCTACTCTAAACGTTTTTGGGGCAAAAATGAGTTATGTCACTACTCATTTTTGCCTTTTTCATTAGCATTAAAACTCAATCTATCGACCGTATTGCTCAATAATAAAGTGCTCAAAATCATCACACATTTGGTCATTCGACTTTGTATTATTCGCTAATTCAGTTGCTCCATCAACGATCGATACCTTCGCATTCAAATCCGCGACTGGTGCACGTTCTCTTGTCGACAGCTGTTTGATTTTTTGCTCCTCAATCGCCCAAGCCTCCTCTGGCGATAAGTTACACTCGTCAGCGAGATATTTGGCATTAAAACCTTCCCCAGTCAGGCTTTCGATTGTACCGTTATGGTTCACGCTATTGCCTTTATGCCAATAGTGTTTCGCCAACAAAGGCCCGATCTCTGGGTTATCTGTTAAGTAACCAAACTTGTCGGTGAAATAAGCTCGTGTTTGATACACCGCCATATGAGCCAATAGATAACCTTGGTATGAGCAAGATGCTTCATCAGACAATAAGTGAGGGATCGCCATCAGTGGACGAGGGCTGCAAGACAATCCAAGAATTGCCTTTTCACTGCTACGAGCAAGTGCCGTGATTTTTTCAGGCGTGAGGTCTTCATCAGCTAATTCGTACAGGGCTCGCTCGAAATATGGAACCACAAGAATGCTGCGTTCTTGGTAAGCTCGGAAGGGCTGTTTATTGTCGATGATGGCTTTAATTAGATCATCTGGCACAGGTTGCCCGTCCGCATTTAGAGCGTACTGTTTTAGCCAGTCAGCGTCATTTAACAAGCTGTCGCAGAACATGGATTGTGTTTCAGCATAAGCCATCGAAGTCGGCGCAAACTCTTGAGAGAAACAAGGGGCGTTCATTTTTACATTAGCAAAATGCGCCGCGTGACCACCTTCGTGAAATAGTGTGTTAATCCCATCATAGCCACTGCCTATTTGATCGGGCTTAGCGTTGCTAGTGAAATTAACTTGGGCCGCAACCCAAGCATCTTGGTCATAGAAAGAAGGGATAGGGCCATGGCAGAAGCCATTAGGGTATTTTCCTTTGCGATCAAGTAAATCGAGTTTCAATGTCGCTTGAGAGTATTCAATGTTGAGGCGACCAAAAGACTCTATCCAGCGTCTTAATGATTTTGAGAACGGAACATACGGGTCAAGATCATTCATAACGTCACCTGCAAAAGAGTAGGTAAAGTTATGGGCTTGAAGTGCATTCTCGCCTTTCTGCTCTGCCAAATTGGCTAGGCTTTGCTGATGGCTATCACGCGTGCGTGCTTCGAAGTCATCCAGAATCGTAAACAGTTGTTCTGTCGTCATCTGTTCGGTTTTTACCACCGAGTAATCAAAGAAGGTTTTAAACCCCAGTGATTGAGCAAATTGGTTACGTTTTTTGATCAGCTCAATAAAGCCGTTAGCCAGCAGCCATTGCTCTAAATCTAATAATGCTTGATGTGCAGAAAGCCTAACTTGTTCATTACCATTACTTCTAACGGCTGAACCTAAAACGGGCAGCGATCCTTCTGTTTCATCACCTGTTTCATTTACGTAAGTCATTACATGATTCTGTTTTTTCTCAAACAGTTCAGCCTCAAACTTTATGAGATCGGATTTAAGCTTCTGTGACTGCTCAGACTCAATAGCGTGAGATCTAAAGGTCGCCAACCAACCATTCAAGCCTGTCAGCGTACTCTCTTTTTCGAGAGGATCTTGAATTTCATCAATAGCAGCGAGTTGCGTTTCGATAGCAGTAATCTGTTCGGCAGAGCTTAGAAATTCCGTCCACTGAGTCTGTGCGAGTGTCGAACCATCGTGGTCGTCACTGATACCCATATATGTATCCCAAAAGAAGTCTTCTTTCGCTTTATGAGTCGCAAGATACTCTTGATTCAATTGGTTGAGATAGTTCGTTGCAGTCATGACATTCCTTGAAATTTAACCAGTAATTTCAACATTATTACACATTCATTGAATGTATTTTGTGACGATAGATATAACTGAATGCAGTCACAGCCTATCGGTTTACTTTACAGCGTATTAGTGATAATTAACTGTTAATGGTTTGTTGTTTGCTAGTATTAACTAAAGAGAGTGTGCTGATTTCTCCGGCTTTTTATTGAGTAAATTGATGTTCTCAAGGTCAGCGTTTTTGTAAGGAAGAGGTTTAGGATGGATCCTATTTTATATATCGAAGTTGGTGGTGTTGTGTGGCAAGTATTCCCTGATGGGACTTGGCTTCAATTACCTGCTACGCAGCCAAAAGTTGAAGGCGTGCAAGTCGTCAGCATTGAACCTCAGAATTTACAAGAGGCTCAGCCCCTAACCGAACCACAAATCGCCGCAGTTGAACAACAGTTGGAAAAGGTGGTCACCGAACTCGTCAACAACATTGAAAGCGCACCTCAACAGCCTAACTCAGTAAATGATCAACCTAGTTCCAGCGCCTCTTTTATTGCTTATGTTCGTTCCACCTTAGATGAAACGCTCGCTGAGGCGGGTTTTGATACGCGTCCTGCAGAATATGCCGACGAAGATACAACCTCGAATGAGGGTAACCTTGATATTCTGTTACCTAGTGCACTATTAACCGTTGATATTTTGGATGGTGGAGACGGTTACGAAAATCAGTTTGAAGTACCAAGTGTCACGATTACGGGCACGGCAGTGGATGTTCGAGACGGGCGTACCGTTGTTCTGACCATCACCGATGTTAACGGAAACACAGTAACCACCACAGCCATCACAAGCGATGAAACGTATGTCGTCAATGGCGTCGACCTCTCTTCATTGGAGGAGGGGGATCTTCAAGTCGATGCTGTCATTGCTGATGATTTTGGCAATAGCATTGCAGCTAACGATTCCACAATCAAAGACACATTAGCCAACATTGAGGTTGACTTCGATGGCTTTGGTGATGAGTTTTACAATCAATTTGAAATATCGAATGGGGTGCTAGTTGGTACGATTGCCAATGTAGAAGATGGGCAAACCATCAACATTTCAATTACCGATAGCCAAGGAACGATACAAGAATACACAACGGAAGTATCCGGCGGAACTTGGACTCTGACTCTTCAAGACTACTCAAGCTTTGCAGAAGGTGAGCTAACCGTTGTTGCCAATACTATCGATATTGCTGGAAACCCTACAACAGCGACCGACACGATCGTGAAAGATACGCTAGCGGACATCACCGCTGCGGTTGATGATGGTGGCGACGGTGTCCTCAATAGCTTCGAAATTCAGTCGGCTAAATTCTTTGGTACGGTACAGAACGTAGAAGATGGCCAAACGGTCAATATTCGTATTTCTGACAGCACAACGAATGTCATTGTTCTGACGGCAACTGTGATTGATGGTGCTTGGTCAGTTGAAGGCGTGGATCTAACCAGCTTTTCCGATGGTGGCATTCAAATTGAGGCTGACACTGTTGACGTTGCCGGTAACCCTGCTTCTGCAATAAATAGCGCAGGGCAAATTGTTATTGATACTGTTTCGCCTGTTATAGACATTGATACGCTAGACGGTTTTAGTATTTTGGCATTTCGTGGCGGCCAACTTACAACCATGCAAGGCACAACCAATGTTGCCGAAGGTCTTCCTGTTTATATTGAAGTTAATGATGGCTCTCAGACTCTTGTGTTTGAGGGTGTTGTTGATGCATCAGGTAATTGGGTTGTTGAAAATATAGATGTCTCGTCCCTAAACTTGGCGTCAGAATGGACGGTTGATGCCAAAGTTTTCAATACGGTAGGCAATCAAGCTATCGATGATATGCCAAGCATTATACTGCCCGAGTCGGTTGTGTTCTCAGAAACTGTTGTCGGGATTTTTGGAAATCAAACTCAGACCTCTGATATTCGCATCGATTATGCGGACTTCTCTTTTAGCGATGATCAAAGCATCGCAGAGTCACTAACTTCTCAAACCCTATCGATAACCGTTGCTGTATCGGCTGATAAACAAAGCCTAATTGGCACACGAAGCGATGGGCAAAAAGTATTCGATGCGTCAATTTCCGGCAGCAACGTAAATATCAATTTTTATAAGGCGATTGATCAGGAATCTGGGTTAGATTCAATTCTGACGGCTCTGCTCATCGAAGGTTTGCAAACCGATGCTGATGGTACAACGGAGTTAGTGATAGGACGTTTACCTATTGTCATCAAAGATTCTGAACCTCTGGTTTTTGATGAGTCTTATCAAATGATCGAGGGTGAGATTGCGTCAGGGAACGTGTTGAATAACGACATCGATTTGGATACTCAACTTACGATAAAAAGTGTTGAAGTTGATGGTACGACCAAGACGATTGTTGGTGGCTCTCCGGTTTCATTTGCTACTAGCGAAGGCACCTTGACCGTATTTGCGAATGGCCACTGGACGTTCGTCGCCAACAGGAATTTGGACCACACAGTTGATCAGAACATCACCTTCAACTATGTTGCTGGCGACATCAGTAATGATTTCGGAAACGGCACTGCGGTCATTGATATTTTTGATGGTGATGCAGGGCTAGTTGTTGATGGGACAACGACCAGCTCTGAAGGTGATGTGTCTGATGGAATTCAAACTGTAGTCGGCCAGTTTACCGTTTCCGCTGGATCAGATAATCCAGATCCCGCTTCTATTGTATTTAATGCTAATACTCCGGTGCAGTTAGACGCCTTGGGCTTGACGACCGGAGATGAGAACTTTCCTCTAACCTACACGTTAGCGAATGATGGTAAAACGATTACCGCACAAGCAAATGGTGAAACGATATTCACGCTAACGTTGAGTGCAGTCGCTAGTGGTATCGATGTTCTAGCAGATGTCACATTAGTGTTAGAACAGCCTATCAACCACCTGTTCAGCAACGACTCCATCACCCTGCCACTTATTATTGATGGAACGGATTTAGATGGCACTTCTTTAAAACAAGGGCAATTCGACTGGATCATCCAGGATGGAGCCGACCCAATATTAACTTCAACTAGCAATGCTGCTGTGGACGAATCAGATCTTATTCACGGCAGTGTTTCAGATACTGGCACTTTCAATCTCAACGTCGGAAGTGACTTTGTTGAGTCTGTATTTTTTGATGTTGGAGATCAGCCGCAGTTGTTTAGTGGGGGTGTACAGATCATCTATGTGGTCTCTGCAGACGGAAATGAACTTACTGGTTATGTTGGCTCTGAAAGTGCTGAAAATAAAGCGTTCACCTTGAGCTTTACCTCTCTGTCAGGTGAGACCGATACTGATGTCACTTACACCTTTGAACTATTCAAGGGCCTCGACCAAACGAATGGAACCGACCAAATTCCTTTTGTCATCACAGCAAAAGATGATGACAACGATGAAACTCAATTAACCTTGAACGTCTCGATTACGGATGGTGGGGAGCCTACGATTGGCTCTGGCATGGTCGAGTTGAGTGAAAACCCTGTTGCTGATACAACCCCGTCTGGTGTTGGAACAACAGCGAGTGCAAGCTTAGCCGTGAGTGCGGGCAACGATCCACTCGTGTTCTTGGGGTTAGATGTGACAACTGGCCAAGCCGTTCTTGATAGTGACGGTGAGGCGGTGACACGTAATGGTGAAGCATTGTCTTGGCGAGATAATGGGGATGGAACGTTTGATGCGGTATTGTCGAATGGCGATGCTGTTTTCCAAGTGAGACTTCCTGAAGATTTTAGCTTAGAAGCCAATGGTTCCACGAATGTCACGGTTGAGATTGATTTGTACCAGTCAATAGACCACGGAACCGGTGTGAAGGACACAGAGCTGTCGATTCCAGCCTCAATCGTCACAATCGATTCAGACGGTTCACGAGATACACAAGAATCTGATATTAAGATTTACGATGGTGCAAACCCTAAAATTACTGTTATCGGAAGCATTTCTGTTGATGAAGACGGTCTGCTTGGAGACAGCGAACAGGTTGGTGTTGAAGATTCTAGCCCTTCGTTAGGAATCATCGAAGGTTCCGATGATGTTGTCTCTGTGACGGTCGACACCGCTGCGTTTGATGCACTTTCATATTCGAGTGCAGGGAAAGACATTTCACTGCAAGCTGTCGATTCTGATGGTTGGTATTACGGTCAAGATTCTGATGGAAACAATATATTTAGGATTCGTTTTAATACTGACGGGACAACAGAGTTCGACCTTTATGCACCTCTCGATCACGCCAATGCTGATGGAGAGAATAATCTAGCCCTCAATTTTGAATTGGTGGTCAACGATGCGGACGGCGATAGCTCTGATCCGGCAATTTATTCTGTCAACGTAACAGATGCTGTCCCAGTTGCGCGTTCAGGGGCAATTGAAATGGTTGAGGGTGATGACCTTAATGGACAATTTCTAACAGAAAAATTCGCAGGTGCCGATGGCGCAACCATTGTAAGTTTTGACTATCGCGGTACTACCTATACCTTTGATAACGCAGGCACTCCTATCACGATTAATCTAATTAATGATTATGATGGTGGGTCTACTTACGGTCAGTTTACGCTTTCTTCAGATGGTAGCTACCAGCTGACTACAAATCCCAATGTATCAACAAACCCTGCAGATCCTAAGATCGTCGATGACATCGATTATCTGGTGCGAGATGCGGACGGTGATAAAGTTACCAGTACTGCTGAGCTTATTCTGGATGATAACGAAGGTTTTATTCGTTATGAAGATTCTGAAACCACAGAAGACAATGACGCGATTATCGTTGTAAGTGTGGCAACCGGCGATGTCGACCAAAGCGAAACCGTTACTGCTATCGAGTTCTCAGAAGCATCGCTAAACGGTGGTAGCTTGTACCTTGATGGGGTGTTGCTTCAAGTTGTAGACGGCAAGGTCACCTTGTCTGGAAGTCAATTGGCAGCGATTGATAGTCAGTTCACTGGGCCTAATGGACAGTTGACTTATCGTCCCGCGCTTCATGAATCCAATACCACCTCAACGGTTATCCTAGCGATCAACGCAATCATTAGCACTGATACGGATCCTAAAGAACTGACGACTGATGTTGCAGTGTCTGTTTTACCGGTGGCTGATGCACCGGATTGGTCGGCTTCCGTATTCTCCTATCATTCAGTAGAAGATGACTCAGACCCAGTCAGTTTGGACATAACAGCTCAGCTGGTGGATCAAGATACGTCAGAAACATTGAGCTACCAGATTAGTGGGATTCCTGACGGCTTGAATTTGACGTTAAATGGCAACGCAGTCAAAGAAGGGAAATCTTACACACAGGCTCAGATTGATAAAATGGAAATCAGGGCTGACGACAACCTAGCGGGTCGCTTTGAGTTTGAGATTACTGCGGTTGCAACAGAGTCTGGCAATTCATTCGCTGACCCAGATGATAAAACGGCAAGTATTGTACATACCGTTACTGTCGATATTTCACCTGATGCTGATACTCCTCATGTGTCTGTTAAAGACTACAAGGGACTAGAGGATGAAGCTATTTACCTCAAAGACGTTATTGAAGGCGCTTTGGCGGACACCGATGGTTCTGAATCGTTAAGTTATATTATTCAAGTTCAAGATGGCTGGTCTGTTGAAGGTGATGGTACCGCAAAGATAGGCAATAACTCCTATTCAGTCACTGCCGAAGCTATCGCCAATGGTGTTGCTTATATTCAGCCTAAAGAAGACATCAGTTCCTTTACTGAAGATCTGTCAATAGACGTAACAGCAATAGCGACTGAGTCGACGATCGATTCACTTATTCCTATCAATGGGCAAGCGTCAAGTGATACAAAAACCATCAATATCTTTTTGAAAGGTGTTGTGGATGAACCTATCGCGGTAGACGGTGGTAATGGTCATTGGCAATACGACAGTGACAGTAAAGTCATCAGCAACCAATCGGTCTTGAATGAAGATGGGTTAATACAGCTCGACTTCCTCATACAAACGACGGATGACGATGTTTCAGAAGAGATCAACATACTGCTTACTAACATTCCTGAAGGCACTTTGCTGGTGGATGCGTTGGGTGAACCAGTCTCGCTGACGATTGCGTATGTTGATGATGTGACAGGGCCCGTATTCCAAGTTTCTAACGCTCAACTGGATGATCTGTATCTCAAGCCAGTTCTTGATTTTAGTGGTGAATTAGAACTCACCGTTATTGCTATCTCAACTGAGCCCGATGGTGATTCGGGCGAGTTTCCTATGACACTTAAAGTAGAGCTAGCGCCGGTCGTTGATCAAGAAGACGGTCAAGTGGTCAGTACTCAAGGCATCGAAGACAGTCAAATCGGCCTGAACCTTGAACCTTCAGTGAATCAGGATATTGATGGCAGCGAATCCTTGACGGGATATGTCATTGATAGCCTACCTGCAGATCTCACTCTTTATTTTGATGGGAGTGTTATTCAGGTCCCAGCTTCAGGCTTAGATTTGGATACTCTACTGGACTCAACAACGCCAACGCTTTCGGATCTTCTAAGCAGCGGCAGGCTTTCTGTTACAGCGACAGAAGATTTAAGCGGAACATTCTCAATTCCTATCACCTATGAAGTCACGGATACCTCTCCAACTGGTGCAACGGATATTAAAGATATTACTGGTTCTATTAGCGTGACTGTAGATGCTCGTGTCGAGGTAGATACTCGATTAGAAGGCTCTACAGAGCTGTTACAGAGTACAGACGGCTCGCCTGTTGATATCTCTAACGCCGTGACGTTCGTCGACGCGGATATCGATGGGTCAGAGTACCTCGATTATATTTTGATCGAGATTCCCGACGGCTATTCGTTGATTGTTGAGCACCCTAATGGTGCCGCTCAAGATAGCTCTGGGAATTGGATCATATCTGCGGATGGGTTAACGAGTGACTCTTTCCAAGAACTCGCAGCGTACATTTTAGATAATGCGACGATTTCCAGCCCAAGTGATACTCCGGTACTGGATATTGTGGTTCGTGCTCGTGTGATTGATGGTGATGATGCGAGATATATTGATGCGACTTTCCCGCTGCAAATTACTGGTCATGACGGCGGTGGCGGTTCTTGTGACCCTGTTGGCCCACCAAGCCCGATTCAACCCGATGGCGAAATTAAAACACCTGAAGGGGAAGATATTGATCTCACTGGCTTGCTAAACACCGATGTTGGCAGTGATCCAGACAATGAAATCTCTTTCTATATTCCTGCCGATTCACTTCCTGAAGGCGTTGAGATCTCCGGTGATGGTGTGATTGCTGAATACGATGCTTCTGGTGAGATCGTCGGTTATTCAATCACTGCAGATGGACTTTCGAAACTAACGTTAACGGGCTTGGATGAAGATTTTGCAGGGTGTATTGATTTCACCATAGAGACAATTGAGACCTCACCATGTAGCGGTGATACGGTGACGACGGCCCAAACCATTAGTATCCAAGTTCTGCCTGTGGTCGATGACATTACGGTTGAAGCCGACTCCACAACCATTCAAGAAGACATCGCGACAGACCTTAACCTTGAACTGGTTCTTGGTGATAGCGTTGAAGATGGACAATTAATCACTGGTGAAGGCAATAGCGCTACCGGTAAAGAAACCGTTAACTCTCTAACGGTGAGCATTTCGAATGGAGCGACCTTGTCTGAAACTCCAACTGACACCGGGTTGTTAGTTGATAATGGCGATGGGACTTGGACGGTCACAGCCCCTAGCCGTTTGAGTGATGTGTTAGTTACGCCACCTGAGCATTACAGTGGTGAAATTACCCTCACTGTGACAGCAAATATTACCGATGAAGCGGATTGCGTGACAGAAACGGATACGCAAGATAAAACGACCGTAGTCACGATCACCGTTGAGCCAGTCGCTGATGCGGCGAACTTGGTGACAGAGGATATAGTCGGCGACGAGGATAACTACATTTCATTGTCATCACTTAGCGCAGAGCTGATTGACCAAGATGGTTCTGAAAACATGTCGCTTTCGTTGAAGGGAGTTCCTGAAGGCGCAGTTGTCGCGATTAAAATCGGAGACAACTATGAGTTGGTTCCAAACAATGGTGCTGATGGCGGTACCTTCGATGGAAACCCTACCTATGAGTGGCAGTTAGATCCAAGTCAGTTATCTAATCTAGTCATTCTGCCACCAAGAGACTTTAGTGGTGACATTAATCTGTCTCTAGAGGCGATTACTCAAGAAATTGGTACGACGGATATCCGTTATACACAATCTGAATTCACTGTAGGTGTTAACCCTATAGGTGACAAAGTTGAGTTCTTCGATTTACCTGAACAGCTCACTGGAAGTGAAGATGATGGCATCGTGATTCCTCTTGATGCCAATAGCTTTGAAACTAACAGTGATGAGTTTTTAGCAATTACGGTAACAGTGAATGGAACTTCGGACCCATCAGGGTTAGTTGGGTTAGACCGAATTCGAATTGGATCAGAAACCAGTTCTTTCACCAGTGTTGGTGGCATCATACAGGCGACGATCCTCGTTAAAGCAAGTTCTGTTGATGAGCTCGAATTCTTTGCAGGCGATGCGTTTGGTAACCTCGATATTACGATTACCGGCCGAACGGTTGATCAAAATACGGTACTCGGTGAGTTAGTGGTCGACACGGGTGACCCGAGCTCGCAAGACATGACGCTTATTATCACACCAGAGCCTGATGCACCGTTATTGAGCGTTGAATATTCTTCGATCGTGGCAGAAGCAAGTGGCACGATTCCTCTTGGTTTAGACCTTTCTCTTGTAAACCCTGCTGATTCAGAAGTGGGCTTCATTACAATTCATGATATTCCCGCAGGTTTGACGTTCTCACACGGCTCTATGGTCTATGGTCAATATGTGGTGGACTTGGCAGATGTGCCTAACCTAGCGATTACCGGGGGCTACAACAGTGGTGATCAATTTGACCTAACGATAGAGCCGTCTGCAGAGATAGGCAATAACCAAGCGGTCGGGTTACCCCAAACCGTATCGATTGAGTTTGTCGCTGAAGGGGATTCTACGATTACCGCGACAGATGATAACGATCTGTTGATTGGCGGTACAGGCTCTGACAATTTTGTGTTCGCATCTTCAGGCTTAGGGAGTGCAGAAGCACCAAGCTACGATGTGATTCAAGATTTTGATGCGTCTCCAGACACTGATGCAATTGACCTCTCGGGTATTTTGGGAAGCCTAGGGCTTAATACAGGGCTAGGGGCAACACAATATCTAGATTTAGAAGAATCTGGTGAAGGTGTGACCATTTCTATTAAACCTAATGGTGACGAAGACGTTCAACAAAACATCTTGCTAGCTGATGTCACGTACGACGATCTGTATCAAGGTGACAGTAGCAGTGCATTAGAAGCACAAATTTTACAAAAAATGATAGAAGACAATAATTTAACGCTGTAAGTTAGATGTACAGTCTATAAAAGGAAGTTTAGATTGGTAGAACAAAAAGACAGCTGGCTAGCTTGTGTTGAGTGGTTGTGTGAGCATTTTAATGTTCGCAGTCACCCTTCCAAAATAGTGTCTGGCCTACCTTTAAATGAAGGCAGGCTCAATGAATCCCTTTTTCCAAGAGCGATTGAGAAATCGGGGTTAACGCTGAGCCACGTTAAAAAAGAATTATTGAATCAATGTCAGTTCCCTGTTGTTGCTGTTGAGTCCGCGACAGGGTCTCCTCTTGTCGTAACCCAAAGCTCCGTTGGCGACTTTCAAGTATTGAATTGTGAATCCAACTTAAGCCAACAAATTCTCCTTAAAGACTTAGTCATTAAAGTGGATGCATTTGTTTGGCAAGTGGGTGCTCAAGCGCTTGATGACGCCCGTGTTCAGGCACATGAGCGCAATGACAGTAAATCCAACACCCGTTGGTTGTGGCGGGTGGTCAAAGAAGTGAAGCCTTGGTATCGCGATCTGTTTATCGCTTCGTTCTTGATCAACGTGCTTGCGCTAGTAGTTCCTCTTTTTACCATGAATGTGTACGACCGTGTTGTACCAAACCAAGCGTTTAACACGCTTTGGGTGTTGGCGGCAGGCGTTGGTATTGTCGTTATTTTTGATTGGGTGTTGAGAAGCTCACGAAGCTCTGTGACTGACATGGCTGGGCGCTATATTGATAACAAGTTGTCTTCTCAACTGTTCTCTAAAGTCCTTGGTATGAAGCTGGAAAATCGACCTCAGTCGGTAGGCGCATTTGCCAGACAGCTTCAAGACTTCGATAGCGTGAAAGATTTCTTCACTTCTATCTCGTTAGTCACTTTAGTCGATCTGCCATTCACTTTGTTATTCCTACTGCTTATCGGCTGGCTTGGTGGCGCGATGATGTTCATCCCTGTCGCGATCATGTTGGTCTTGATCGTGCTGAGCATTGCGATGAAAGGCAAAGTTGAGAAAACATTCGATGAAACCGCACGTCTCTCGACACAAAGACAAGCACAGCTGTTTGATTGCTTAACAACCCTTCCGGATATCAAGCAAAATAATGCTGAGGGAATCACTCAGAAACGTTGGGAACAGACGATTTCGTCGCTTTCTCAATGGCAGACTCAATCTCGTCATTACTCCAATATCGTGACGCACTCTATTCAGTCCAGTCAGCAGATCGTTACCATCACTCTGATCATCTTCGGCGTGTATCAGATCTCTGAAGGCTTGCTGAGTATGGGTGGTTTGATAGCCGTTGTGATGTTGAGTGGGCGCGCTGCAAGTTCGGTGAACCAGCTTTCTCTTCTATTGCTGAGGTTCCAGCAAACACGTTCGGCCGTTGAAGGGCTGAATCAGATTATGGAGCTACCTCAGGAAGAGTCCAAACACCAAGTTATCGACAAAGGAGACTTTGATGGTGGGGTTAGGTTAGATGAAGTGACGTTTACTTATCCAGAGACTCAAAGCCCTGCATTAAAGGAGATTTCCCTAGAGATCAAACCGGGTGAGCGAGTTGGTCTTGTCGGTGCGGCAGGCGCGGGTAAAACAACTCTACTATCGATTGTTGCGCGCCAGTATTTGCCAACAACAGGACAAGCTTTCTATCAAGAAATCGATGGGCAATTATGGCCAACCAGCGTTCTGCGTAGTGGCATGGGTTGGGTAGGGCAAACCACTAATCTTATTTTTGGCAGTGTTTACGACAACGTTACGCTTGGTGCGACCAACGTTGATGAAGAAAAGCTAAGACAAGCTCTTCAACAGTCGGGTTTGAATGGTTACATGGGGCGCCTAAGCAATGGCCTTGAAACACCTGTCGGTGAGGGTGGTCGGTTACTTTCTGGTGGTCAGCGTCAAGCCGTTGCCATCGCGAGAGCTCTGTATCGTTGTCCAAAGTTGTTGATTATGGATGAGCCAACCAGTGCATTAGATAGTCAAGCTGAGATTCAATTCTTCAATGCGCTGCAAAGTATGCCGAGAGAAACCTCAATGCTAATCAGCTCCCATAAGTCTTCATTCTTGATGATGTGTGATCGAGTGATTGTATTGGATAAAGGTCAAATCGTGGCAGAAGGTGAACCTAAAGAAATTCTCTCTTTACAGAAGAAAAGTGTACCTAAAGGTACGAGCCGGTTTAAGACGGTATCTGTGGTGAAGGGAGGTCGTCATGAGTAATGATATTCAATGGACCAACAACCACTTAGCATTCCGCTCTCGAAAGCTGATTTGGTTGAGTGCTCTACTCATTGTATCAATTATCGGTTGGGCTACGTGGGCAACATTAGAAGAAGTCGTGATCGGTGAAGGTAAAGTCGTTCCAAGTCTTTCGGTGCAAACCATTCAGAGCTTAGAAGGTGGACTGGTTCAAGAGATCATGGTGCGACAAGGCCAATCTGTAGTGAAGGGGCAACCTCTAGCTAAGTTAGAAGACACACGTTTTAAGGCGGCGTTTTTAGAGTCGGCTCAACAAGCGGATACCTTGCTTGCTCAGCAATTAAGATTAAAGGCTGAGCTGTCGACGGTCGTTTTAAATAACGATGCGAAAGAGTGGTATGAGCGAGTGGTCTTGGTGCCTCAAGATATTGCGGTTGATGTATCAAGCCACCCTGCGTTAATGAATGCCAAGGCGAACTACCGAGAACGTTTAGGACAGTTGAAGTCTGAACTGGAAGAGGCGGCACTTCGTATCGAGCAACAAGACCAAGCTCGTGTCGATACGTTTAACAATATCCAGACTCTTGAAAGCAGCCTCGAGATTGTGATTCGTGAGCGCAACATGCTGAAAGACGTGGTAGCGAGCGGTGCTGTTGCGGAAGTTGAGCTACTTAAACTCAACCGTGATGTAGTCAAACTCAAAGGTGATATTGCTAGCTCAAAAGTAGCAGCGCAGAAGCAGATAGCTGCCTACTCAGAGTCGATAGCGGATCATCGAAGTATCGCTTTAGATTTTCGTACCAAAGTGCAAGGCCAGTTGAATGAAGTGGCGAGCAAGATAGCGCAGCTGAACGAAAGCCAGCAGGCGATTGCCGACCAACTCAAGCGTACTGAAATTGTCGCGCCCGTTGATGGCACAGTCAAAGAGATCTTTGTGCGTACCATTGGTGGTGTAGTTCGTCCCGGCGAGCCGATCATTGAGATCATTCCATCAAACAGTGACCTGATTGTTGAAGCGAGAATCTCTCCGCAAGATATTGCGTTTGTTCATAACGGGTTAGGTGCAACAGTGAAATTCACGGCCTACGATTTCGTCATTTATGGCGGACTTAAAGGCGAGGTGATTTACGTGAGTGCCGACGCCTTACAAACGGAAGACGGAAACGCCTATTATCGTGCCCATATTCAGTTAAACGAAGACCAGCAACAAAACTCTGCCTTTAGCATTATCCCAGGGATGCAAGTCGCGGTCGATATATTAACCGGAGAGAAAACAGTATTGAGTTATTGGTTAAAACCTATTTTACGAGCTAAGGAAAACTCACTTCGTGAACGATGAAGTGGGTTAAAGCATAAATATAAAAGGAAGTGTAATGCATTCAAAATTCTTACTCTCTTCTTGCTTGCTAATGAGTGGGCTGTCTCAAGCAGCTTCATTAGAAGAGTCCGTGGCCTTTGCCATCGACTATAGCCCAGAGATATTGGCGCAATACTCCCGATACCAATCGGTGGTCAGAGACGGAGACGCTGCGAGTGGTTTGTATATGCCACAAGTGAACTTGTACGCGGCAGCAGGCTATGAAGAGACACGCTACAACAGTGGCAGCAAACTCGATAGCGATGATAGAGGCCTAACGAGAACGGAAATTGGCGTTAAAGTATCCCAGTTACTATTCGATGGTTTTAAAACGACCTCGAATGTCGATCGACTGACGTTCGAAGCGGAAGCTGAGCGTCTAACTCTGATTTCGCGAGCTGAAAACGTATCGTTAGATGTGGTGAGAAATTACCTCGATATCCTCAAGGCAGAGACGCTACTTGAACTGTCTAAGCGTAATGTAAAAGAGCACCAAGAGATCTATCAAGATATCCAAGATAAAAAGAGCAAAGGCTTGAGTAGCAACTCGGATCTGGCTCAAATCTCCGCCCGTGTTGCGACGGCGCAATCTTCACTAATCGCTGCTCAAAACAACCTGTTTGATTTACAAACTCAGTACCTACGTTTAGTCGGCAAGCCTGCTGTGAACTTGGTTTATCCACGTTTTGATTATGCTTTGTTACCAAGTTCAGCACAGGTCGCGCTTGAACAGGCTGTCGAGAATCACCCTGAAATCAAAGCCTCTTTGCTTGATATCGACGCGGCTCGTAAAGAGATGCGCCGCGAGAAAGGGGATTACTACCCAGAACTAAAACTTGAGCTTCATGCCAATAAGAATGACAACGTATCTAACCCGCCAGGCGGTGTCGATGAAGATGCACGTATCATGTTGACGATGGATTATGACCTGTTTAATGGCTTCTCTACCGACTCCAGGGTTGAATCGTCAGCTTGGCGAGTGGAAGAGGCAAGGGCGATCCGATTACGAACAGAGCGTGAGGTTCGAGAAGGTACACAACTGGCTTGGAACGCTTACAAAATGCTTGAGCAGCAAAAATCCTTACTTCAACAGAATGTTGATGCAGCGAAAATTGCAGAGCTTGGCTATATCCAGCAATTCAATGTTGGCAGACGAAGCCTTCTTGATGTACTGGATGCAAAAGTAGAAGTGTTTTTGGCTCGAAGAAACTTCATCAGCACTGAATATGATCAAACGTTAGCGGCTTATCGAGTGTTAAATGCGATGGGTATGTTGACGTATGCGTTGAGGATTGAACATCCAGAAGAGTGGCAAGGGGAGAATAAGTAATGAGATATTTTAAACTAGCGCTACTTAGCTCTATCTTGCTAATGGGATGTGCAGAAACGCCTGATACGACAATGACACGCCACCAAATTGATGACTTAGCGGATAATGACCGAGATGGTGTGATTAACCAGCGAGATCTATGTGCCGATACGCCAGAAGGTGTAACGGTAGACATTAAAGGGTGTGCCAATTGGAAAATTGTCGAAGACGTTGAAGTATTAAGTGTGGCATTTGATTTTGATAAGTATGACCTTAAACCTGATCATACCGCTGTATTAAATGAGTTGGTGCGTTTACTAGGAGAGCAGCCTGATGCTTCGGTTACCTTGGTCGGAGATACCAGTGCTGAAGGTACAAACGTGTATAACAAAGCATTGGCCAAGAAAAGAACGGGCGTGATTCGAGACGCATTGATTGATAGAGGCATCAATGGTGAGCGAATCTTTGAACAAGAGTTTACTCAGATAACCAGCTTAACTCAGCATCTTCACAAGCGTAAGCGTAGAACGATCGCGGTGATTAAAACAGAAAGCATGGAAGTGAACCCATCTTGGAACATCTTCACTTCAGAAATGCAGCTCGATAGTAATAGCGATGTTGAGTCTAAAACGTCGATTGATCCAGTAGGAGGCCAGTAATGAAATGTCTAGCTAATAAATCGGGCTTGCTGCTTGCTGCTGTACCTGCGTTGTTCTCTGTATCGACATTTGCGAATGATGCCAGTGACATTGGTTTGGTCGCGATTGAGCCGAATATGCAGGGGCTTGTAGAAGATCTGCTTAAGAGCCAAGAGATCGACTTAGAAATCTTGTTGAGTGACAGCGTCCCAGAACAGATGATCATGCAGCGCTCGCGTGTTGGTATCACTTCCAAAAAGTGGACTGACAAAGAGATGGCAAGGTTTGATATGCGTTACGGTTATAGGCCAACAGAGCTGATGTTTACCGCTGACGTGATTGCGATTCTAGTCAATGAAAATAACCCTGCGACATCAATCACCGTCGCTGAATTAATTGATGTGTTTGGTTGTTCTAACGATCCTAAACATCCAAAATGGTCAGCAAGTAGTGATATTCGTAACGGTGAAAGCCTAGATACTCATATGTTGCCCTTTGCCATTGATCACAACCTGAAAGGCCATACTACCTTTTCAAGTTGGGTCGAATGTGGAACAGAAGGAGAATATGCCCATACTCAGTTCTTAGCGGATTTACCTGATCTGATTAATAAGATTGAAGACGAAGATGCCGCCATTGGTTACACCGTTTACTCAGATCAGATCTCTGATGTGAAATGGTTGAGCGTGGTTGATAACCTAGGTGTGAACTACGACCTAAACAAAGAAACGATCCTCTCTGGTCGTTACCCGTTAGCAACGGTTTATTACATGTACTTGAATATTCCAGCGCATCGCAAAGGCTTTACGGAACAAGAGGAGTTCTTTGTTGGGCTTACCTTGTCACAAGATCATCAAGTCGTTTTGAACCAATACGGCTTCATCAGCTTGCCGCCAGAAGCTATTCAACGTAACAAAGTCAGATTGTCGCTTGAAGAGCCTGCTATTGAAGGTGGCTACAAGTAATGGGTATGTCATGTTGTAACTGTTGTGGGAGAGTGATATTCTCTCTTTCGTAATGGTTCTCAACGTGACGGATTACGTTATTCGGTGATGAAATTATCTAGCGGGCATGTATGCCCGTTTTTTTTCGCCTAAAATTTGCGACTCGAGCGGTTGTTTGTCGATTGGTCACGTATAATGGACACTTCATATAGCGCTAAATAAGCCCAGTCGATGAAAATCTTTCAAGTTCTAATCTTGCCTCTAATGTTGTCCCTCGTTGCTATTTCATTTTCAGCGCAAGCAACCGAAAGCTGGTGGCTAAGAACAGTATTTAACAGCAGCCCAAGTCAGCCGAATTCTCAAAACTATATTAACGACATCGAGTTGATGGATTGTGGTGAGATCGAAGATACGCTGTTATGCAGTGACTTAACCCAATATTACGATCTGGATGTGTATGTTGAACTGGAACTGGGCGACTCAAGCGTTGAAACAGTTCGCTTAAACCTGCCATATTCGGACCTAAGTTACACAAAGCTTCAGGCATACCTTCGCCAAGATGGCTTTGCTCTCAGTTCAATTCGTATTGGTGAAGATGAATTCGATGTTACAGCTCAACTCGAACAAGCTCGAAATGAAGGTGTTGGTTTCGATAAGGTGGATAAACAGCTGGTCGAATTCATCAACGCGCCTCACGGTTCAGCAGAGCAACTGAGTGTATGGAATGTGCCTAGCTTATCTTCTACCTCTCCTTGGATTCAGTTACAGAGTGATGGTGACAACTTAATGGTTGAACTTAATCGTTTTTAATTGCTCAAATTTATAGATAGTTTCGTTATTTATTAGGTTAAACAAGCCTTTCAGGAGAACGGCTCGCGGGCAGACAGCAAGTTATAATTCATTTAAGTGTTCGTTTTTCTGCGGCTCTCACATTTTTAATAAGCGTTTAGCTTTGCCATTTGTTATACGTTGAGCCTTCGGTAAAACGAGCTTAGGATACGTTCAGTATTGATAAAGGAGACAACCCATGGTTGCAAGAGTAACGATAGCGCCACAAGGCCCAGAACTTTCTGAGCTGGTGCAAGGATACTGGCGTACAGCAGAGTGGGGCATGACCCCGCAACAACGCCTGACTTTCCTGAAGCAACATATTGATCTTGGCATCACAACTGTTGATCACGCGGATATTTACGGTAACTACCAATGTGAAAAGTTGTTTGGTGAGGCGTTAGCGCTTGAACCAAGCCTTCGTGATGATATTCAAATCGTCACCAAGTGCGATATCAACCTATGTGGTGACCACACTCCAGATCGTAAGATCAATCACTATGACACCAGCGCGCAGCATATTTACCAATCAGTAAATAACTCATTAGAGCACTTAGGTGTTAACGATATCGATGTATTGTTGATTCACCGCCCTGACGTGTTAATGGATGCCGATGAAGTAGCAGAAGCGTTCGCAGAGCTACACAAAGTAGGTAAAGTTAAGCACTTCGGTGTTTCTAACTTTTCACCGCGTCAGTTCGAACTGCTTCAATCTCGACTCGGTAAGCCGTTAGTGACTAACCAAGTTGAAATCAACCCATTGAACTTTGAAGTGGCTCATGATGGCACGCTAGATCAACTGCAGATGAACCGCATTCGCCCGATGGCGTGGTCTTGTCTCGGTGGTGGTAGCATCTTCAGTGGTGATTCAGCGCAAGCGGTTCGCGTTCGTGATGAGCTAGAGGCGATTCGTCAAGAAGTCGGTGCAGACAGCATTGATCAAGTGATTTACGCTTGGGTTCGTCGTTTACCATCTAGTCCAATTGCAATTATTGGTTCTGGTAAGATTGAGCGTGTGAAGACGGCCGTTGATGCACTGAAAATCGAGCTGACGCGCGAACAGTGGTATCGCGTATGGGTGGCATCTAAAGGTCACGGTGTGCCATAGAAAGCAATTCGTATAGAAGTTAAAGCCAGCTAACAAAGCTGGCTTTTTTGTGTTCGCCTAACATGTTTCTCCAAAACTGTGATTAAGGTGGAATAATTTTCAAAAACACTCATAATGCACTCTGTTTTTCACCAGTTGGATATTTCCATTGAGCACTTCAAAATTCTCTTCAATCGCCCTTAAACCAGAGCTTCTAAACACGTTAGATTCTCTTGGTTATACTGAAATGACGCCTATCCAAGCGTTAAGTCTTCCTACTATCCTAAATGGCAAGGACGTTATCGGTCAGGGTAAAACGGGTTCAGGTAAAACAGCTGCTTTCGGTTTAGGCGTGCTGCAGAACCTACGCGTTAAGCGTTTCCGTGTTCAGTCTTTAGTGTTATGTCCGACTCGTGAGCTTGCAGACCAAGTAGCAAAAGAGATTCGTACTCTTGCTCGTGGTATTCACAACATTAAAGTGCTGACACTATGTGGCGGTATGCCAATGGGCCCACAGATTGGTTCACTAGAGCATGGCGCACACATTCTTGTAGGCACACCTGGTCGTATTCTTGATCACCTAGAGAAAGGCCGCATTGACTTGTCTGAGCTGAACACACTTGTGTTAGATGAAGCGGATCGCATGCTAGAGATGGGTTTCCAAGACGCTTTGGATGCTGTGATTGAAGCGGCGCCAAAAGAACGCCAAACTCTGCTATTCAGTGCGACTTTCCCTAAACAGATCAAATCTGTTGCAGACCGCATTATGCGCAATCCAGAAATGGTGAAGGTTGAATCAACACACGATCACTCAAGCATCCAACAACACTTCTACAAGTTAGAAGGTTCTGAAGCTCGTGATGACGCTCTAGAGCTGCTGTTGTTGCATCACCAACCGGAGTCTGCGGTTGTGTTCTGTAACACTAAGAAAGAAGTGCAGAACGTAAACGATGAGCTAAGCCACCGCGGTTTCAGTGTTATCGAACTTCATGGTGACATGGAACAGCGTGAACGTGACCAAGCTTTGGTTCAGTTCTCAAACAAAACCATCTCGATTCTAGTGGCGACAGACGTTGCGGCTCGCGGTCTTGATGTTGATAACCTAGATGCTGTGTTCAACTTTGAATTGTCTCGCGACCCTGAAGTTCACGTACACCGTATTGGTCGTACTGGCCGTGCAGGAAGCAAAGGCGTAGCGATCAGCTTTTTTAGTGAAAAAGAGATGTACCGTGTTGCTCAAATTGATGAGTACATGGACATGCCAATCGAGCCATCTGAACTGCCAGCAAAACCAATTGCTAAGCCGTACTACTCAAACATGGTTACCATCCAAATTGATGGCGGTAAGAAAGCTAAGCTTCGTGCTGGTGATATTCTTGGCGCACTGACGGGCCAAGGCGGCATTGATGGTAAATCAGTAGGTAAGATCAATCTGTTTGCAATGCGTGCTTACGTAGCGGTAGAAAGATCTGTGGCTAAAAAAGCACTGAACAAAATCGAATCAGGTAAAATGAAGGGTCGTCAATTCCGCGCCCGAATCCTGAAGTAATTCGAGACTGAATCCCTTTGCTGCGATATGTCTAATTAACGACATTGCTAATTAATGGCATTGCAGTAAAGGGTGTTCCACAAAATGCCACTTAAGTTTCTTATCTTAGGTTTATCGACCTAGTCCTCTATACCAAAGCATTATTCATCGGGTCTTATCGAATAAAGATCGTTGATATGTTTTCCTTCGCTAAGATACCAAGTCATCGCTTCCTGTCGATTGTGAACCAATATCGTGATTGTGGTTATTGAACCATCATCAAAATAACAAAGCTCATATTCTAAATCGCTTGGATGATCAGGAATAGCGGCCATAGCTTCCCTCCCAAATATCAATCATTTTAAATACGTCAACCCAACTCATTTATAGGGCTCGTATCACGTCAAATGAGTAATAAAATCAAGTTACATCACTGCCATTAATTATTTTTAGTTTAATCATTTGCCTAAATAGCTAGATTAGCAAGTTTGGGTCTCAATTTATCTCAAAGTTTTTACGACCACTGTTTATTAAGACTACTTTTATAAGAGCTAGAATTAGCGTTATAAAAACTGGGCTAACCTTAAAGGGATGAGTTAATCGGTTTGTGGCTTTGTTGAATGTCGTGAGAGGGTAGAATGAGAAAGTGCCGGTGGTTAGTTTTAATGATCTGTTTTCTATTTACTGGGTGCGGGACCAAGTTCGCCTATAACAATATAGGTTGGTTTGTCGTTAGCTATATAGAAGATTTTGTTTCCCTCTCAAATAGCCAAGAATCAGAGCTTGAAGAGCGATTAGATATATTACAAAAATGGCATAAAGAAACTCAGCTACCTCTGTACATCTCGCAATTAGAAGCGATTCAAAACGTAGATCGGTCGGATATGAATCCCGCTTTTATTGTGGGCCAAAGTGAACAAACGAAAGAGCATATTCGCACAATCGTCAATAAGTTCGCTCCAGATATTTACGCCTTGAGTATGCAGCTTAGCCCTAAGCAAGACAGGGAGTTTTTAAAGAACTTTCGTGAAAAGCAGCAAGACTATTATGAAGAAAGGTTGTCGTTGAACGATGCCGATTCGAGAGAGCGATACCGAAGCAGAATAGAAGAGCGCGCAGAACGGTGGTTAGGTTCAGTATCGAAAGAACAAAAACAGATTATTTTGGCTTGGTCTAAAGAGTGGGTAAATACCAATAGCAGTTGGCGACAATATCAAAACAACACCTATCAAGAGCTAACGACGCTGATGGCAAAGAAGAGCGATCTGCATATTGCTCAGCCGATTATCATGAAGTTGCTTTTAAACAATGAAGCTTATTATCCTGATGAACTTGAGTCACAACTCAACCAAAATATGGAAACATCAGCCAAGTTTTTAGTAGATATCGCCGCGACCAGCAGTAACAAGCAGTGGGCGTATTTTATGAATGAATTAGAAAGCCTCAAAGGAACGTTGAAGTCATTGCAAGAGTAGAGCGTCCCTTTTAAAGGCTAGCGGTTATTGTCGAGCTAGCCTTTCATCCCACTTTAAGGTGAATTTCGGAACCTAACCCCTGTTGCTCATCAGTAGTTTTGGAATCGAACCTTTGGCTGTCTTCGATATTTTCTGCATCAATTGGAAGCTCGGCTGTTGAATACCGTGGTCACTCTGCAGCTCATCGATCATTAATAACCACAACCTTGCTGTCATTTCTGAATCGGCTAACGCTCTGTGGAAAGTACCGTCGTTGTCGATATTTTTGAAACGCACAAGGTCGCCTAGCTTATGAGTTGGTGCGTCTTGGATTAGACGACGAGCTATCAACATTGAGCAAGCGAACTGTCCATTGTAATCGCGACCAATATTATCTAATTCCGCATCAAGAAAGCGCTTATCAAATGAGGCATTGTGAGCGACAAGTTGGCTGTCTTGAATGAAGTCTGCAAACTCATCCATCACTTCACTACAACTGGCCGCTGTGCTTAACATACGGTTACTGATTCCGGTATAACCTTCAATGAATCCACTCACACGAAATCCCGGGTTCATGAGCTGCTGGAAGGTGTCGACGACTTCGCCGTTAACGAGTTTAACCGCACCGATCTCAATCGCTCGGTCGCCCATATTTGGTGATAAGCCTGTGGTCTCGAAATCGAGAACGATAACGGAATCTGCGGAGTTTGGAGCCATCGTGTTTCCTAATTGCTGTTTGGTAGTATCGCTTTGTATGGGGCGTTTGGTGTTGCTATGGGTAAATCAGTTATTTGCTATTGCTGATAGTAAGTTCAGTGTAACCCGTCGAATCGTCATGCTCTCTGTTGAAGGTCAAGGTATCGTAGCGGTGAACAATCAATTCAGCCGTGGTCGCGATAATCGTCCCTTCAAGCAAATGCCCACCAATTACATTGCCATTCTCATCAGCAACGGAGATATGAATATGCTGGTGGTTTGGGGTTAGCGTTGCCATCACCGAGACTATTTCGAACGGAGCTTGAACTAGCTTGGTGTTGTTGGCATTAGCTAAGCGAATATTGAGTTGAGAAACACATCCGACACAAGACGCAATAGAGCCCGCGGAGATATTGTGCGCTGTCACTAGCCTCTGGATCTCTAGCTTTAGGTCTTGGCCGCGGGTTAATCTCGTTGCGATAGGAGTGATCATCTTATTGCCTCAACGTTATATGTATTTCAAAGAACAAAACGAAGCCACATAGGACTTCGTTTTATTTTCATTTTGGCTAACGCGACTTTTGCATTGTCTAAACCTGAAATTACTCAGGTTGCTGCAGGTCTCTTTTCTTTTTAGGCACGAAGTTCAATACAGAGATTGGCACTTCTTTGCGTGGTTCGAAACCTTCAACAACGCGACGTTCAATCAAGTGACCCAGACGCTTTTCAATAATGCACAGGTTTTTGAAGTTATCTTTCGATAGGAAAGATATCGCTTCGCCAGACGCATCAGCACGGCCTGTACGACCAATACGGTGAACATAGTCGTCCGCTGGGAAAGGCATGTCGTAGTTTACTACGCGGCTTAGGTTGTCGATATCGATACCACGAGCAGCAACACCCGTCGCGACTAAGTATTTTAGGCGACCTTTCTTAAAGTCAGCCAAGATTTTTTCACGAATCGCTTGGCTACGTCCACTGTGGAAAGCTTCCGCTTGAATACCACGTTTCTCAAGTTGAGCAACCAACTTAGCCGCGCCGTGCTTGGTTTCGATAAAGATAAGCGCTTGGTCCCAGTTACCTTCGGTAATCATGTGGCTCAATAGTGCTGACTTACGGTCTTTATCTACCGTTACCAACCATTGCTCAATGTTCGCTTTAGACGCATCAGTCTTGGCAATCGAAATCTCTTCCGCTTCACTGATTGCACTTTTCGCTAGTGCACGCACTGGCGTTGAAAGCGTTGCCGAGAACAGCAGGTTTTGGATGTCTTGTGGTAGACGCGCGATGATCTTGTTGATGTCTTCAATGAAACCCATGTCTAGCATGCGGTCAGCTTCATCTAGAACCAGTACTTCCACTTCATCAAAGTGAACGGCACGTTGTCCGTACATGTCGATCAAACGACCTGGTGTTGCCACAAGAATATCCACGCCTTCAATAAGACGATCTTTCTGGTGTTGGTAAGACACGCCACCGTACATCGCTAGTGATGTTAGGTTTAGGAACTTCGCGTACTTAGTGATGTTCTGTTCAACCTGAACTGCCAGCTCACGCGTTGGTGTCAGGATAACTGCGCGGATACGTTTTTTACGCTGCGTTTCACCTTTGCTTAGCATTTCTAAGATAGGGAGAACAAAGCTCGCAGTTTTACCTGTACCTGTTTGTGCTGCAGCAATAAGGTTCTTACCAGAAAGAACAATCGGAATTGCTTTTTCTTGAATAGAGGTTGGCTTTTCATAGCCTTGTTTTGCAACGGCTTTAACAATAGGTGAGCTTAATCCAAGCTTGGAAAATGGCATAAGTTTCTCGGTATGATTTGGCTAAATAGCGATGGAAAGGTTTAACAATCTTATACAAGGATAAGATTAATGGCGGCATTCTACCATGTTGCTTGTGTACCGCTAGTAACATAGACACTTTAGTTGGATAATACTGGCTCAATAGCACAACGATAAGGCAAGAATGTAAAGCAAATAGCAAATCCGGTGGAGGATTAATCTCCCACTTATTTTTGCCACTGAATATGCACGATCAGTGATTATTTTGTTTGCTAAAAGAGGTGTTTATCAATTAAGTTGGATCTTGATATTATTTATATCAACAGTTTCATACAGCATATTCCAACTTGAATGAGTAAATAGACCTCCCATTTGGGTTACAGCTATTCTCGTTCCACTAGACGCTTAATTCGGATATCCATTGAACGACGCTAACTTACGTAGACTTCAGCAGCTTATTGCAAAGTATGAACTAGGTGAAGAGTATCACCTAACGATCGATGACCTAGAACACTCGCTATCGACTTCTCGTCGAAACACTTCGATCATTCTTAAATGCTTATCAGAATATCGCTGGATTTGTTGGATTCCGTCCAAAGGAAGAGGGAAGCTTAGCCAGTTTAGAATTTTGGTCAGCTTTCCCGAAGCATTAGAACAAGTGTTAGCGCTTCAGTTAGAACAAGGGTGCTTTAACGTTATTCCTCGTCTTCTAGAAAGCTATGGTGATGCTGCAATAAAGGCACTGACGCTAGCGACTGAAAAACATAGTCTGTTCAATCAACAACATGACCATTTGCTGATCACTCAATATCCGTGGGTCGATAACCTTGAGCCAGCAAAAACATACCGAACCGCAGAACATCACATCTTAAGAAGTCTATACAATACGTTACTCGTCCAAGACCATGAGGGAAATCCCCAAGCGAGCCTCGCGCACCATTGGAAGGTGGAAGGGCGATTTCTGCATTTTTGGTTGAGACCGAATGTGTTATTCCATGACGGTGAAACTTTAACGGCCAAAGATGTTGCTCAATGTTTGTTGCAGCTAAAAAATATCGAAGGGCCAGTACAGTCTTTATTTGATCAGGTCAGTGATGTTCAAGTGGTGGGTGATAAACAACTGACTATTGAGCTGACACACGCAAACCCAATGTTTCTCTATGCTTTGACTAGCCCACACTCGTCTATTTACCGCTGCAAGCGTACTTATTTTTCGAGCGGGCGCAGTGCCTATATCGGAACCGGACCTTTCTCATTAGACGATTGGAGCGAAGAGTGCTTGGTTCTTAAACGTCACCTAGGTTACTTTGCTCAAAATGCCTTGTTAGAACAGATAACGCTCACCGACATAGAAGGTTTGAATGATCACACCCTGAGTTTTAATCAATCTGGCGTAGCAGAAGAAACCACAATCAATGCACTTTCGTATCTTGCGGTTAATCGTAGAGAAAACTCGGGCATAACCCCTGAAGAACTCGACAGGTTGGTATCGTTTATCAAGTCCAGCAGTAAAGAGTTTGATGCTGATATGGTGACGGATGATCTGTCTTTCTCGCCGAGTAAATTAACATCCAGCAATCCCATTCCTATTTTGACGGGCACGGTTGTATTAACACGACCTAGAATGACGATTCCTTTACTTCAAGATATGGCGGACTGGTTGCAACAAACGATTGTAAAAACGGGTGTCGCTATTGAAGTTGTTGAGCTTACCAATATCAGTGACCCTAGCTCCATGAGTGAGTCGGCAGACTTGTTATTTATTGAAGAAGTTATCGAACAGCCAAAAGAGTATGGTCTTTACGATTGGCTACTTGCTTCATCTGGTCTTAGGTTCATTTTCAACAATTCGGAGATGAAGGCGCATTGCGAGAGAGTTAGAGCTGCTGTCAGTGGCGAGGACCCGATGAGCGACTTGAAAGAGATTGAAGGTTCGCTTTATCAACAGAAGTTACTTTGTCCGTTATTTCACGGCAAAGAGAAGGTTTTTAATAGTGTTGAGGTTCATGGGGTAGAGATTAACCAAACCGGTTATAGTGATTTTTATAAGCTTTGGATAGCTTCGAACGAGAAGTAATTAGTCCATTTTTAACCCCATTTCCCTATCTTTTAGTTTCTGTTCAAAATGAAAACATGCACGAATCGGCTATCACCCTTTCGTGTTTCTTTCTAATGCCAATCGCTATTATGGCTGGCTATGACTATCACAGTCATTTCCGGTCATCCCCCCAATGACAATTCCATTTATAATGTATTTCATTAGGATCTAATCGAATGAAACTTAAGCTTATTTCTATCGCACTTATAGCTGTTGGCCTTACGGCTTGTGGCGGAGGAGGCGGTGGTAGCAACACAAGTGCTCCTGCTCCTCAAACGAGAACCTTACAAGGTGTCGCCATTGACGGGTATATTTCCGGGGCGACCGCGTTTCTAGATATCAATTATAATGGCGTATTAGATGAAGGTGAGCCTAGCAGTGTCACGGACGATGAGGGCAGCTATGAGCTATCTTTGACGGGTTCTAACTCAGACTGTATGGACTACGCTCCAATCGTAGTGAACGTGCCAGTAGGCGCTATTGATGCAGACAGCCCAAACACACCGATTACTGAACCTTATCAGTTAATCTTTCCGCCAGTCATGACGGTGAGTTCTGAGCAAGAAATTAAGTCGACTACGCCACTGACAACTGTTTTATGGAATCAGATCCAAGCCGACTTGTATAAAGGTGGTTTAAACAGTTGCTCTGCTTTGAAGCAAGCCGTGAACACCCAAAATAGCATTATCCAAAATGTGAAAGAGCATGACTTCCGAATTGCGAACCGATACAACATCGCAGTAGAGGACTTGTATGGTGATTTCGTTAAAGATCAAAATACTGAGCTCTACGATTTAGCGCAGAAGATGATGCCTGCCATTAAAAAGTCGTATCAAGAGACCAAAGAGATTCAAAAAGAGAACCCGACAGCCCAGCAAGCTTATGTTGACTATTACTGGCAGCATTGGGATTACTCCAAGAAGAACGAAATTAATAAGTGGTATAAAGTTAAAACAGTGATGACTGCGGATAAGCTGATTGTCATTGAACATGAAGTTTCAGCTGACTTGCAGACAGAACTGGCGTTAAATAAGCATATTGAGCGTAATAGCCAAAAGAAAAATGGTTTGGAATATGACAAAGAAGCTTGGTTCTCATTGGGTAGTGATGGAACGGAATATTCATGTTCGGTGAAAGAGACCATCAAGCAACAGATTTTACCTAACTCATTGACTACTTTTGGTGTGATTAACCGTAGCGGGTCTCAACAACCTGATTGGGACAGCTGTTCTCGTCAAGACGTGGGTGCGGGCTTCATGCAAACCTTGTCGGCTGATGTTGTCGGTGACTACAAAGATCAGTTTACTCAGGTACAAGCGAAATTTAATTTTGAGAATAATGCACCACATCCAGAGTGGGTGAATTTGGGTGATTCATTGGGTAGCGTTTCGCGCAGCGACTTTGATGCACTCAACTACCTATCGGTAGATTTTAATGACAACAGTTCATATGGTTCTGACAGCTGGAACCGACATAAGTATGCGTTCATTGAAAATACACCGTTTGATTATACTCAGACGATAACGTCTAAATATTCTCAAGGGAACTGGACTAAAGGTTATTATTACCAGAATGGGACAAGTTTATTTGAGTGTTCAAATGATGGTGTGAATTGGTCAAAAGAGACTTGTAAGTAACGCTGCCGAAGTCGTGACTAAATAATTTTAGATACCTTTATGCAATAAAAAAATCCAGTGTCGACAAGGCACTGGATTTTTAGTTTTGGTTGATCGCGATCTAGCTTTGCTTTATCGAAAGCGCTTAAGCGATCTCAATCTTCTCAGCTTGGTTCTGCTCTACCATTGATAGTGCTAGCGCTTCTGCGGCCTTAATGCCGTCGATACCAGCAGACAGGATACCGCCTGCGTAGCCTGCACCTTCACCAGCCGGGAAGAAGCCCTTAAGGTTGATGCTTTGGAAGTCTTTGCCACGTTTGATGCATACAGGAGAAGACGTACGTGTCTCAACACCGGTAAGTAGGCCGTCTGGCGTAGAGAAACCTTTGATCTTCTTCTCGAACGCTGGGATTGCTTCACGAATCGCTTCGATAGCAAAATCAGGCAGCGCTTTTGAAATATCAGTCAGGTGGATACCCGGCGTGAATGACGGTTGTACTTCACCGATTGCACTTGGATCGCGACCTTTCAAGAAGTCACCGATTTTTTGAGCTGGTGCATCGTAGTTTTCACCACCAAGAACATAAGCGCCGCTTTCTAGTTCACGTTGTAAACGGATACCAGCCAGTGCGTCACCTGGGTAATCACGCTCTGGGTCGATACCTACAACGATCGCGCTGTTTGCGTTACGTTCTGCACGAGAGTATTGGCTCATGCCGTTCGTTACTACGCGGCCTTCTTCAGACGTTGCAGCAACCACAGTACCACCTGGGCACATACAGAAGCTGTATACAGTGCGGCCATTCTTACAGTGGTGAACGAGTTTGTAGTCCGCAGCACCTAGGATTGGGTTGCCTGCGTTCTTACCGAAACGAGCTTCATCGATCATCGATTGCTTGTGTTCGATACGGAAACCAACAGAGAAAGGCTTCGCTTCCATGTAAACGCCACGATCGTACAGCATTTCAAACGTGTCACGAGCACTGTGGCCAACAGCCAATACCACGTGGCGAGATTTGATCTCTTCGCCGTTAGAAAGTGTTAGACCAGTGATTTGGCCATCTTCCATGTGAACGTCGTCTACGCGAGTGCTGAAACGGATTTCGCCACCGAGTTCAATGATAGAAGCACGCATTTTCTCGATCATGGTAACCAGTTTAAAGGTACCGATGTGCGGCTTACTTACGTATAGAATTTCTTCTGGTGCACCCGCAGCAACGAACTCTTCAATTACTTTACGGCCGTAGTGCTTTGGATCTTTAACTTGGCTGTACAGCTTACCGTCAGAGAAAGTACCTGCGCCGCCTTCACCAAACTGTACGTTTGATTCTGTGTTCAGCGTACGCTTACGCCAGAAACCAAAGGTATCTTTCGTACGCTCACGAACTTCTTTACCACGCTCAACGATGATTGGGTTGAAACCCATTTGAGCAAGCACTAGGCCAGCGAATAGACCACATGGGCCAAAACCGATAACCACAGGGCGCTCAGTTTGGTTCTCAACCGCTTTAGCAACAAACTTGTACTCCATATCAGGAGTCACTTTTACGTGCGGGTCGCTAATGAATTGTTCTAACAACTCAGCTTCGTTTTCAACGAGAACGTCAAGCGTGTAGATAAGTAAGATCTTTGATTTCTTACGAGCATCGTAGCCACGTTTAAAGATATTAAAAGAGAGTACCTGATCAGAGTTAATACCAAGTTTCGCTTCAATAGCGTCTTGAATAGCAGACTCTTCATGGTCTAGTGGGAGTTTAATTTCGGTTAAACGTATCATTTCGATGTCTCGTTTTTATAGGTGTCTTAGCTAGATCGTTTCTTAATACAGAGTTTGATGGAAACGCTGATGTTCAAAGAAGCGATAAGCTCACAATGGCGCGCATTTTACGAGAAATTGATTTATCTGTCATACTAATTTGGAAACATGGAGCAAATAGACACGATATTAGAGCCGTATGATGTTGAATTTTGCTTTGGGATGAGTATTATCCCCATTCTTCAATTTTGACTAACTTATAGAGCAGAGCATCATGGCATTTGTCGTAGGCGATAATTGTATTCAATGTAAATACACAGACTGTGTGGCAGTGTGTCCCGCAGATGCGTTCCATGAAGGCCCAAACTTCATGGTAATTAACCCGATCGAATGTATCGATTGTGGTTTATGTGTACCTGAATGTGATGCTCAAGCGATCTTCCAAGAAGATGAACTGCCTGAAGATCAAAAGATTTTCATTGAAGTGAACGCAGAACTTGCTGAGATTTGGCCTGTGCAAACGGAAGTAAAACCAGCGATGGATGATGCGGAAAAGTGGAATGGTGTGTCTGATAAGTTGGCAATGCTAGAAAAGTAATTGTTGAAAAGAACTCAAATAAAAAGGCGTACTGATTTAATCAATACGCCTTTTTTAATATCTGAACACTGTCGAGTGGCTAGTTAGCTTAGAGGTCTAGTTGTGCTGACGACGCATGTTGTCGAGAATGATACCTGTCGCCATTGCAACGTTTAAAGACTCCGCGCCACCGAATGCTGGAATCGTAATCTTATCCGTCACGTATTTAGCCGCATGTTCACGAATACCGTGGGATTCGCTGCCCATCAACAAAATGCCGTTGGCAGTAAACTCAGTCTTATGAACACTTTCGCCTTCTAAAAACGCACCGTAAACAGGTAGGTTTGCTTGCTCTAAGTAAGCGGGTAAGTCAGTTTGGCTTACGTGAACTCGGCCAAAGCTGCCCATAGTCGCGCTGATCGTTTTAGGGTTGTATGGGTCTGCGCAATCGCTGCTCGCAACAATATGCTTGATGCCATACCAGTCTGCTACGCGAATAATTGTACCTAGGTTGCCAGGGTCTGAAACGCCATCAAGTGCAATCATTAGCCCAGTTGCTTCTGGTAGCTCAAACGTTGGGATCTCAACAACCGCAATCGCTGCGTTGTTACTTACCAAAGTACTCGCTTTGGTGAGGTCATCCAGAGAGGCTTCAACACAATCAAACTCAATCAGTGAAGCATGATTTTCAGATAAGAAATCAGCGGTAGCGAAGACGTTCTTCACCACTAAGTCACTATTGAACAGCTCAAGAACGTTCTTTTCACCTTGAACTAGAAACAGGCCGTGGGCTTTACGTTGTTTCTTTTGACCCAAAGCACGAAGGAGTTTTAATTGGTTTTTTGAAATCATGTTTTTATCCTAGATATAAGCCCGCGCATTATAGAGCAAAGGTTGGCGAACCAAAAGCGTGATGACTCAATGCGATCCATATAAAAAGCAAAAGCGATCCACTTAAAAAAGAAAAGCGCACTAAATAGCGCGCTCTTATGGGATTTACTCACCTAAGTTAAGCTGAACTGACAGCCTAATACGGAGCAGGATAGCGCTTAAAGACTGTGTTGATATCAGTCAGGATCTCTTCTGATAAGGGTTTATTGAAAGCGGCTACGTTCTCTTTTAGCTGCTCCATGGTCGTTGCCCCAATGATAGTGGAAGTCACCCCATCAACTTGATTACACCAAGCCAATGCCAGTTGGCTCGGAGTAAATCCATGAGCGTTTGCTACTTCAACATAGCCTTTAACCGCTTCGTTGGCAGATTCAGTATCACGGAAGATTCCTTTACGTTGCATGTAAGTCCAACGGCTGCCTTCTGGTCTTGCGCCATCGATGTACTTTCCACTCAACATGCCTGCAGCTAAAGGTGACCATGGCAGGTAAGCGACATCTTCATGCACACAGTTCTCAATCAGATATGGCCAGTCTTTTGCGTGCAGTAGGCTAAATTCATTCTGAATCGAAACCATACGTGGCAAATCGTGTTTTTCACTCAGCTTGAGGTAAGTGTTAATGCCCCAAGTAGAATCATCTGAAAGCCCGACATGGCGAATTTTACCCGCCTTAATGCAGCTAGCCAGTGCTTGTAGGATTTCCAACATCTCAGCTTCATGCTGCTTTCGGTCAATATCACTGAATCGAATGTGATTTGGGAAATGCTTACCAAAGTGAGGCGTTGTGCGATTTGGCCAATGAAGTTGGTAAAGGTCGATATAGTCTGTTTGTAGGCGTTTTAATGATGCGTCAGCGGCTGCGATCACAGCTTCACCGGTTATCGGCCCACCATCTCGAACCCAAGGAAGCCCAGGTCCGGCAATTTTGCTCGCAATGATCAACTCTTGTCGACGCTGTGGGTTACGCGATAACCAGTTACCAATGATCGCTTCTGTTTTTCCGTAGGTATCTGGAGAAGGTGGAACCGCGTACATCTCTGCAGTATCGATAAAGTTAATGCCTTGGCTTAATGCGTATTCGATCTGTTGGTCGGCTTGCTGTTGCGTATTTTGTAGCCCCCAAGTCATGCTGCCAAGACAGATACGGGAAACGGGAATTTGACTACTTCCTAGCTTTGAATATTCCATTGAATTCGGGGTTCCTGTGGTTAGGTTCTCTGGTACTCGCATTATAGTTTTGAAAAGAGGGCGAGTGAGGAATGAAAACGAATATGAATTATTAGCACAAAATGACACGACAAGGTATGGCATCGGGGAGTTTAGTTAGTCATTTCTCAGCGCCGTAAGCTAGCGTGTGCAATGCGTGAAAATACATTCGCGAGAAACTATGAGCCAAACAGTGAGCGAGAATTGAAGAACAAGAAGTAATGAACGAAGGTTTAATGTTCAGCTTGTTTGGGAGTGGGGGAGAGGAGAACAGATCAAAAATAAAAAAAGCTCTACAGGATAGAGCGTAGAGCTTTTTTATAGGGGTCTTAATAGTGCTAGGTATTCATTGAGTTACGAGGTCGCGTTTGTGTCTAATCCACCCTGGATCTGCGCCTGTCTTAGAGCTTCCTGCCTTTGAACTTCTTTCTCAGTTAATACTGGTTGAAGCGTTTCCTCAGAGGCTTGAGGAGAGAAAATGAAATATTTATTAATCGTCATAACTGTGTCTCCGTGTAACGTATGACAGATTCTGCATCAAGGATAAATTGTGATCATCATCCACTTTGTACTTTTTTTAGGCTGAGAGCGGAGGGCGTAGAATGCGTACAAAGCGATCTCTTATCATCCGTATGCAATGTTGAACTGACGAAACCCTCTGTTTTCAAGTATAGGAAGCGCATCTAATTTCGCACAATAATGATTTAGAGCAATTACATACATGGTCAGGGGCGTAAGATGAAAAACCTCGCTACTGACTCTGTGTTCGTATTTATTTAACGATGCATCGTATATCGAAAAAATATAAGTCAGTAAATCAATTACTTAATCCATGGTGAGATGAATTATGGAAAAGCTTGTAGAACGTTTTCTGAATTACGTTACTTTTGATACCAAATCCGATCCTTCTAATCAGCAATGCCCAAGTTCACCGGGTCAAATTACCTTTGCTGAAGCCTTAAAGTTAGAATTGGTGGCATTAGACTTAGCTGATGTGTCTTTAGATGACAATGGATACTTGATGGCGAAACTGCCGTCGAATGTCGATTATCCAGTGCCGGCGATTGGCTTTGTGGCACACATGGATACCGCTCCTGACGCATCAGGCGCCAACGTGAAACCGCAAGTGATTAAAGATTACCGAGGTGGAACGATTGAATTAGGGGAAAGTGGCGAGAGTTTGAGCCCAAGCCAATACCCAGACCTTGATTCTTTACATGGTCACGACCTTATTACGACTGACGGCACAACTCTGCTTGGTGCCGACAACAAAGCAGGTATCGCTGAAATCATCAGTGCAATTGCTTACCTAAAAGCGAATCCAGACATCAAACACGGTGACATCTGCATTGGTTTCACACCGGATGAAGAGATTGGCCGCGGTGCGAACCTGTTTGACGTTGAAAAATTTGGCGCCGAGTGGGCGTACACTATCGATGGTGGCCCAGTAGGGGAGTTGGAATTTGAGAACTTCAATGCCACGAGCGCTGACGTTATTTGTCATGGCGTGAACGTTCACCCGGGCACCGCAAAAGGTAAAATGGTGAACTCGATGAACATTGCAGCGCAATTTCAATTGATGATGCCAGCACAAGAAACACCCGAGTGCACAGAAGGTTATGAAGGTTTTTACCACCTGAAGTCGGCGGAAATGGGTGTGGCTCGCTCTGAACTGGGTTACATCATCCGTGATTTTGAACGTGAAGGTGTAGAAGCGCGTAAGGCATTCATGCAGCAGAAAGTCGATGAGCTGAATGAGCGTCTTGAGAAAGGCCGTGTTGAACTGGTGCTAACCGATAGCTACTTCAACATGAAAGAGATGGTTGAACCGCATCAACATATTATCGAATTGGCGAAGCAAGCGATGATTGAGTGCGATGTTGAGCCAATGATCAAGCCTATTCGAGGTGGTACAGACGGCGCTCGTTTATCTTTCATGGGGCTACCATGTCCGAATATCTTTACTGGTGGCTACAACTTCCACGGTATTCATGAGTTCATTACCATTCAAGGCATGGAGCAAGCGGTAAAAGTGATTGTTGAATTGTCTCAACGTACAGCGACGCATTACCAAAAATAGAACATCAGAGCGTTATATCTCTTTGTATTTTTGAGAGTATTCAATAATACTCTCTTTAAGCATAAGGGAGTACGCGATGAAAAAGTTAGTTTTACTTTGCACCCACTTAGCCGTGGGTGCTGTTGGTTTTGGGCTGGGTGTTTACGCATTACCTATCTTGATTGAGCCTGATTCTCCTTCCTCAAGTTCTGTTGAAGCGATCAGTGAGCAGGCTATCTACACGGGTGAGTTCACTAAAGATCGACAAGATAGTGACTTCTTGCACTGGGGGGAAGGCATCGTTTCAGTGTCTGAAAGTGCGATCGCTTTTGAAGGTGAATTGGCGCCGGGGCCTGATTACAAGGTTTACCTCTCGCCTAACTTCATTGAAACCGAGCAGGCTTTCAATGACAGCAAGAACGAGTTACTGAGAGTCGGAGATGTGAAAACATTCGACCGCTTTATGGTTGAGCTTCCCGAAGGTACTGATCTTAATCGATTTAATACGGTTGTGATTTGGTGTGAAACTTTTGGCCAATTTATTACTTCTGCCAAGATAAAATGATAGCCTTAGCTAGGCTAATACCAGAATGTATACGAGCGCTCAGGAGTTGAGCGCTTTTTCATAGAAAGGATATTAGCGGCTTTCTTGTAAAGCTAACCGTTGTAAAGCTAACTGTTGTAATGCTAAGGAATAAGTAATGGAAAAGTTGTGGCAAGTAATTGATTTTCTACTCGCTCATAAGTTTATTTTTAGTGCGTTGATTATCACTATTATTTTAATCATTCGCCGAATCACCTTATCTCAAATAAGAGGTGATGTTGCTTTCCTTAGCGAAGACCAACGTAACTGGATGTCACGAACCAAAAACGGCACATTCGCGATTATTGTTGTGACGTTATTTGTGCTGTGGAAATCCGAAATCAGCGAGTTTGCGCTGTCGGTAACAGCCATTGCTGTTGCTATAGTCGTCGCATCTAAAGAGATCATTTTGTGTTTCACCGGTTCTATTCAGCGTGCGAGTTCTCGCTCATTTAGAATCGGCGACTGGATCGAAGTGGGTAAAATCAGCGGTGAGGTGATTGAGCACAATTTGATGGCGACGGTGATTCAAGAAATCGATTTGTATCATGGGCAATATCACTTCACTGGCAAGACAGCCACTCTGCCTAATAGCATGTTCTTCACTTATCCGGTAAAGAACCTCAACTTCATGAAGCGCTATGTTTATCATAACTTTTTTGTGACGGTGAAAGACTTTGTAAACCTATACCCTATGCTGCCGGGTCTTATTGTGAAAATTGAAGAGCATTGCGAAGAGTTTATCGATGTTGCCCGCCGTTACAACGGTGTGATCGAAAAGCACGCTGGCGTTGACCTTCCGGGTTCTGAGCCTCACATCCATATCACAAGCAGTTCGACAGGTGAGCAAGAAGTGCACTTTATGATCTTCTGTCCGACCGAAAAAGCGATTCATTTAGAGCAAGATATTCGTAAAGATTTTATGGAAGCGTACGCGGAAGCATTCCCAACGAGCGCTTAGCTTGCTCATCAGTTTATAGTGACCCAGCTATAGCCTCTAAACTATAGCTTCCAAAATATAGCGACCAAACTATAAGTCCAAACAAAAGAAAGCCGAGAGCGATAATATCGACTCTCGGCTTTTTTGTTCTTGCTATCTGTTAGCTTAGTCTAGGTCAGCGAGTGGTAACCAATCCACTTGTACACCAGCTTGCTCAAACATATCTTGGCTAACTTTAATCTTGTCGCCCCAGCGAGAAAGGAAATCTTCACTTTGCTCTGGGCAATGTACCGCTGAAATACCTGTTTGGATGATTTTTGCAGCACAGTTTGGACAAGGGAAATGCGTCACCCAGATTTCGCAGCTGTCCAAATCACGTTTAGCAAATAAAATTGCATTCTCTTCAGCGTGAAGCGTCTTGAGGTACTTCATCTCTCTGTCATCAGTATCCGCACTATCAGACACGCCATGTGGGTAGCCATTAAAACCAACAGAAACAATGCGGTTGTGCTTAGTGATTACGGCGCCGACTTGAGTTGAAGGATCTTTACTCCAAGAACCGACCAATTCCGCCATTTGATAGAAACGTTTAGCCCATTTTGAAATCATGAGAATTCCTTAACAATTAAATGTGAATGCTTATCTGTCTGACAATACATTATGTTAGACAATATCTATAGAGAACAAAAGCTGAGAGATTGATTTACTTAGGAATTGTAGCGTGTTTGTAATCACTTTATAAGCACTTGGTTTCAATTAACATATTGATACACTTTGGCCAGTTATAATTGATATTCCTCGGACAATGGTAACAGAGGTGTTACGTAAATTTTATGCTGTTCAAATACTAATAAGTGACGGTATAACCATGCGTAAAAAGTTGATCCTTACTGCTCTTGCAAGCTCTCTTATTCTTGCTGGGTGTGGGCAAGATGCTCAAAATGCCAAGCAAGCACCTTTACCTCTCGTAGCTGTACAGGATGTTAGCGTTGTTTCTCACCAGCAAAGTAAGTCGTATATCGGTCGTATAGAAGCCGTTGAAGACACGGCTATTACAGCGCAGGTTTCTGGCTACCTACAAAGCCGTCATTTTAATGAAGGCCAAATGGTTGAAAAGGGTCAATTGCTTTACTCGATTGAACCTTCTTCGTTTGAAGCCGAAGTAGCAAGCGCAAAAGCGTCTGTTGCTCAAGCGAACGCGAACCTTAAAAAAGCTGAGCTTGATTTTAATCGTGGTAAAAACCTACTTCCGAAAGGCAGTATCTCTCAATCTGAATTCGATGCATTAACCGCAAACTTGTTAGGTTCTCAAGCACAGCTTGAAGCAAGCCAAGCACAGCTAAATGCTGCGAATGTTCAGCTTTCTCATACCAAAATCATCGCGCCTTTCTCTGGCCGTATTAGCGATACCAAAGTGAGCACGGGTGATCTGGTTTCACCGTCTTCAGGTGTGCTGACGACTTTGGTTAGCCTAGACCCAATCCACGCATCGTTCAGCATCAGTGAGCGTGAGCGTATTGAGCTGGGTATGGACCGCATCGAAGGCGATGGCAGCAGCGACTCTGCAGGTGTTGAAGTTCAGATCATGCTTGAGAACGGTGAAGCGTTCGAACACCTAGGTCAGCTTGACTTCTTAGGCAACCGTATAAACCTCAATACTGGTACGATCGCGATGCGTGCGATTGCCGATAACCCGAATCAGCAACTACTTCCAGGCCAACACGTTCGCGTTGATCTACGTGAGAAACAATCTATTGATGTTGTGACTATTCCTCGTCGCGCAGTGCAAACCGACCTCGAAGGTGACTTCGTGATGGTATTGGTTGAAAGCGAAGCTGAACCTGTTGCTGAGCGCAGAAACATAGAGATGGGCCGTCAGATTGAAGGTGGCGTGATTGTTCATTCTGGATTAGAGAAAAACGACGCGGTCATCACTCAAGGCCTACAGCGTGTGCGTAATGGCATGTCTGTTCGTATTCAAGCTTCTGCTGAACAAGCTGAGTAAGGGGGCTATTTATGTTAAGTCGTTTCTTTATTCAAAGGCCTAAGTTCGCCCTTGTTATATCCATAATCTTAACGCTGGCGGGTGCGATTTCTCTCGCTATATTGCCAGTGGCTGAATATCCAAAAATAAGCCCACCGTCGGTCAGTGTGTCGGCATTCTACACGGGCGCAAGTGCTGAAGTGGTGGAACAGGCGATAGCCGACCCCATAGAAACGTCGGTTAACGGCGTAGAAGATATGATCTACATGTCTTCTAAAAGTGCTAACGATGGTTCATACAACCTTAACGTGACCTTTGATGTTGGTACTGATCCAGATATGGCTCAGGTTAACGTTCAGAACCGAGTTGCTCAGATCGAATCGAAGCTTCCACAAGAAGTAAGAATGGTGGGTGTAACGGTTAAGAAGCGTTCTCCTGACCTGCTGATGGTATTGAACTTCTACTCGCCAAACGGTGAGTACAACGACCAATTCCTAATCAACTACGTGAACTTGAACATTAAAGATCAGCTGGCTCGTGTGAAGGGCATCAGTGAAGTTAACGTATTGGGTGGTGGCGAATACGCGATGCGTGTTTGGTTAGATCCTGAGAAAATGGCTAACCTCAATATAACCACCTCTGACGTGAATCGCGCCTTGGCTGAACAGAACGTTCAGGTAGCGGCTGGCCGTATTGGTGCAGCACCTTACGACAACGCACAAGAAGTGCAGTTCAACTTGGTAACCAAAGGCCGACTAGAAACGGCTGATGAGTTTGAAAATGTTGTTCTTCGTGCAACTCAAGACGGTTCAACGGTTTACTTAAAAGACATTGCACGTGTTGAGCTTGGTAAAAAGTTCTACGACGGTAATGGTAAATACCGTGGTCAAGATGCGTCGATCGTAACGCTGTCACTTCAATCAGACGCTAACGCGCTGGAAAGTGGCAAAGCTGTGATGGCGATGCTGGAAAACTTAAGCAAGAACTTCCCAGAAGGCGTGGCGTATGAAGCAAGTTACGACACTACACTGTTTGTTGCTGAGTCGATCAAAGGGGTAGTAAAGACCTTAATCGAAGCCATCTTGCTGGTTATTGCGGTAACGTACCTGTTCTTGGGTAGTGCGCGTGCAACCTTGATTCCTGTAGTTGCGATTCCGGTATCTTTGATTGGTACGTTTGCCATCATGCAGATGACGGGTTTCACCATCAACACGGTAACCCTGTTTGGTTTGATACTAGCGATTGGTATCGTAGTAGATGATGCGATCTTGGTTATCGAGAACGTTGATACCACAATGGCTAAAGACCCAACCATTTCACCGCGTAAAGCCACGCTTATTGCGATGAAAGAAGTAACGGGGCCGATCATTACGTCGACCTTGGTTCTACTTGCGGTATTCATCCCTGTTGCAATGCTTCCTGGTATTACCGGTATCATGTATCGTCAGTTCGCTCTGACCATCTGTATTGCGGTTGTTATCTCTTCTATTAATGCTCTAACACTGTCACCTGCATTGTGTTCATTAGTTCTTAAGCAGGGCGGTGGTAATACGGCTCGTTGGTACCAAGCGTTTAACCGTGGTCTTGAATCAGTAACCAACAGATACGGTCAAATTGCAGGCTTCCTTGTGAAAAAGGGTGTTCTGCTGTTTACCTTCTTCGTTGTGGCGCTAGCAGCGGTAACTTACTTCGCGAAAACCACGTCTACGGCGTTCGTACCTCAAGAAGATAAGGGTATTTTACTGGTTAACGTTCAACTTCCGGATGCGGCTTCACTGTCTCGTACCGAGGATGTGACGAAGCAGTTGCTAGAGATGGTTGAACAAGAGCCTGGCGTTGACGGTGTAACACTGGTTAACGGCTATGCATTCATGACAGGCGCTTCTGCTTCGAATGGTGCGTCGATGTTCATCAAGCTCCACGATTGGGACATGCGTAATGCACTGGATGGTCAACACTCTGCTCAGGCTATCTCACAGCGTATTAATGGTCGTGCTGCGACTGAACTTCCTCAAGCTGTCGTGTTTGCGATGGGGCCTCCTGCAGTTCCGGGCATGGGGGCCGCGTCTGGTTTCGAGTTTGTACTTGAAGATACGCTAGGCCGAAGCCGTACTGATCTTGCTATGGTGATGAATGACGTGATAGCTGAGGCGAGCAAACAGCCTGAGATTTCACACACATTCAGTACTTTCCGTGCGAACGTACCTCACTACTATGTCGATATTGACCGTGAGAAAGCGCAGCAATTAGGTATTCCGTTGTCGGAAATTTTCCAAACACTACAAGGTAACCTTGGTTCGTTGTACGTGAACGACTTCACCATGTTTGGTAAGAACTTCCGCGTAACCATGCAAGCTGACAGTGAACACCGTAGCAGCATGGACGACCTACAACGATTCCACGTTCGTTCGTCTAATGGCGAGATGATCCCGTTAAGCACATTGGTGACTTACGACCAGATCTTCGAACCAGATGTAGCATGGCGTTACAACATGTACCGCAGTGCCGTGATTCAAGGTCAACCTGCAGAAGGTTACTCAAGTGGTGATGCGATTGCGGCAATGGAACGCGTAGCTGCAGAAGTATTGCCTCAGGGGTATCAGTACGAATGGACAGGCATGGCTTACCAAGAAGTACTAGCAGGTAACCAAGCGATCTTTGCTTTCGCACTGGCTCTAATCTTCATCTACCTGTTTATGGTGGCTCAATACGAGAGTTGGACAATTCCGATTGCGATTATCCTCGTGGTACCTGTCGCAACCTTAGGCTCCTTCTTGGCATTGAATCTAACGGGCACTCCGCTGAACCTTTATGCACAAATAGGTTTGGTTCTCTTGATAGCCTTGGCCGCGAAGAACGCAATCTTGATTGTGGAATTCGCAAAGGTAGAGCGTGAAGAGAAAGACGCACCGATTGAAGATGCGGCGGTGAAGGGCGGTACTTTACGTTTCCGTGCTGTGAACATGACGTCTTGGTCGTTCATCTTAGGTATCTTCCCGCTTATCTTTGCTGCGGGCGCAGGTCACGTGAGTCAGAACTCTTTGGGTATTTCACTGATCGGCGGCCTGTTATGTGTGTTACTGGCGGGTACGTTCCTAATCCCTGGCTTCTACGCATTCGTGCAACGTAAGCGTGAGAAAGCACACGGTGGTAATACCAAGCTGGTTCCGCTTGATGACGAATAGGGGATTGAGTGTCTTGTAAGATTCGTCTCTTACAAGACCAACCCTCGGAAAACTAATTCCTTGTAAAAACTAAGGTTTAGCATTGCGCTAAGCCTTTTTTTATTCCACTTATGAATAAAAACGCCTTTTATATAAACAAATGTTTGTCATGTGATAGAGCTAACACTCTAATTTGGGTTTTGTAATAAAATGATGTTTTATTGGTAAGTATATGTTTAATATGATTTTAACAAGGTTCAGCTAACGGTTGTATGCTCGAAAACATTTGCACAATAGTGTGAAGTGTTTCAAAATTACGAAGTTATATTGAAATTTTTTGTGCATTGAGGTTCTTATGAAAGTCATTGATTTATTTAAACACCGAGGCGATAGCATGTCTTCGCAACACTCAGAGTTTATGCAATGGATGTCTCCAGCTCTTAGAGATTACTGGGGCGACTTTCTTAATCGTACGCAAAATAGCCATTTCTTTGCGTGGGTTCGTGATCACCACAAACCTGCTGTCAATGAAGATGCACCAGAGATGCCGGTGGAACAGCCGATCTTACTTAAGCCAGATGCACAACTTGTGTTTGATGAGCTTAGTCAACAGATCGGTGAAGTCATCCATACTGGCGACTGGATCAATGTAAGTCAAGACCGTATTAACCAGTTCGGCCTTGTTACTGAAGATATGCAGTGGATCCACACTGAGCCTGAAAAAGCGGAAACAGACTCTCCGTTCAAAACAACCATCGCACATGGTTTTTTAACTTTATCTCTGCTTCCTCGATTGACTGACAGTGTTGACCCTGACAAGTCTCAATTCCCAACAGCGAAGATGGTCGTAAACATTGGTCTTAACCAAGTACGTTTCCCATACCCTGTTAAATCGGGCAGTAACGTTCGTGCTAAGAGTACGCTAACAAAAGTCACGCCAATCAAGAAAGGCCTAGAGATTGAACGCGAAATTCGCGTAGAAATCGAAGGTATTCGTCGTCCTGGCGCTGTGATCGTTTCCGTGATTCAACTTCACTTCTAAACGAACTCTATAGATTCCAAAAAAAAGAGAGAGCTTAATGCTCTCTCTTTTTTTTCATAAGATAAAACTCACTCACTTATTTAATGCGAGTGTAGCCGTACTCTTCGATAAGGTCTTGCCCTTGCTTTGACTTCACGAACTTGATGAAGTCTTTGCTCTCGTCAGAAACTGAGTCTGTCTTGTGCAGCAACAAGAATGGGCGAGCCAATTCATAGCTGTGGTTAGCAATGTTCTTAGATGTTGGCTCTACGCCTTCAAATGTAATTGCTTTAATCGAACGGTCGATCGAACCAACAGAGATAAAACCAATCGCGTGTGGGTTATGGTTAACAATCGTTTTAACCATGCTGTTGCTGTTTACAACCAAGTTATTTGGGTTGATGTCAGACACTAGACGGTCATTAATGATCTTCGTTAAACCAAGCAAGCTTTCGAAGCTATAGCGTGAGCCAGAAGACGCTTCGCGAGTGACAACTGCGATAGGCTGATCTGCGCCACCCACAGCTTTCCAGTTCGTGATTTTGCCTTTGTAGATATCGAACAGCTGCTCACGTGTAACGTTGCTTACAGCGTTTGAGCGGTTAGTTACTACAGCTAGGCCGTCAAAGGCAATTGGAAATACCTTCAACTTCTCGTCTTGTTCGCGGTCGGTTAAATAACGCGAGCTCATACCGATGTCAGAGACACCTTTATTAACCATGGTAATACCTGCTGTAGAACCAATGCCCTGAACCGCAATATAGTTATCAGGGTGAGTCTTGTTGTACTCCTCAGCTAATACATCCATCACTCGTGATACTGAAGTGGAGCCCGAAATAGTGGTTTCTTGTGCTAAAGCAGCATGAGAAGACAGGACTAAGGATAAAAGAGAGGCAAGCGCGACTCGTAACATAAACAACTCCTAGTTAATAACATTTGTCGCATATGATAGGTCGGTTATATGACACTTTTGTGAAATTCCATACTCTCGATGTATAGCTGTTCGCTTGATGAGTCGTAGCTTTCTGGGTTTCCGAAAGCAAGATTCGTTTCTGGGAGCAGGGCAGGTATTTTGATTACGCTTGTTCGCTAAAATGTTTGTTGAGTCCTAAGCTAAGTAGAGGAATTCACTACTTAGAAGTTTCTATGAAGTTTCTATGAAGTTACAAGGGGTGTTATGTCCGTCATTCATATCGAGCTGAATCGTCTTTTAATTGGGGCCGAGAGGCTCTGTACATCTCGAAATCGAAGTTTACCTGTCGAGCTAGGCAAATCCCTATATGAAGAGTGTGAGGGTGGTGTGCTGTTTTCTCAGGCGCATTATCTACTCGACTCATCTCACAGTGATTATACAAACGAGATCGTCTGCGTGACTTTTGATGAGTCGCTGTCTTGTTGGTTAGTGATGGTGCCGCTTGAAGGGGATGTCGAAACCGACTCTGTGAATTGGGGGCCGTATCCGTACCTTCCTAAATCGAAGGATCTTGATGCTATTTTGGCGGAAATAGAAAAAGACCCTAAATCGTACTTCTGGTCATAGTCACTCTGTTTTCACGTTTGCTGGTGGCCTGCTCGCAAAGCTGAATCAATGAGTATCAAAACTCAACCACTGAATCCCAAAGCCAAATCATCTCATCCCACACCCAAGTGGCTTAATATTGAAGCCACTTGGTTTACACCAGTTCCCAACTAAGACGTCCACATCAATCTATCGCTTTGTTTCTTTAAACTTGCGGCTTTACGCTCTGCAGTTGTGCTTGTGCCACTAGCGATCGGAAGTCTTTTGGTGTTTTTCCGTGATACGTTTTAAAGGCCGTGCTGAAGTGAGCGGCACTTTTAAAGCCTGACTCATACGCGATTTGAGTGATCGACTTATCCGATGCTCTTAGCTGAGTGGCTGCATGAGCAATACGTTTTATCTTTAATAAGTTTGAGAACGACAGATCTTCAGCCGATAAGCGACGTTTAAGCGTAGCCGGTGACATTCCCATGTAACTGGCGAGCGTATCCAAAGAGATATTGTTTTCAATGTTTTGCTCGATGTAATGAATGACTCTTTGGGTCACGGTTAACCTTGAAGCTCGAGCAATAATAGCCAATAGAGCTGGGTACTGTTCCACCATCAAAGACAGCAAACTTAAGCCTAATTGAGTGAGTGCGTAGTCATTCTGAGAAGAAGAGTTGGCCAGTGACATGATGAGATCTTTCAACTGACAGAGCTCAGTATCCGTTTGATTGAACTTAATGTACTTGTCTGGGATTCGAGCGGACTCTAAATCGCTGAACTGATTAATGAACTTTTGAAAGATAGCCAAATCAAAATCTAAGCAGGTTGCGCTGAATTCGCCATTTTCAGTGTTAACCGTGATGTCTTTAATCTGACCAGAATTGTAAAGGGTGAAATCTCCCGCTTGCAACGAGGCTTGAGTACCATTGGGCAACACAAAAGAAATGCTGCCTTTCGACACTATAAAGATACCGTTTTTAGAGGCAGGATAACGTTCTCGTCTCCTGGGAATGAAGTTTCTGAACTGAGTAACTGTGATTGATGACATAGTGAGCTTCTTTGACGTTGTAAATTGATTGCTTATTGATTGTTTTTTTAAGTATTGTTTAAGCATGAGACATTTACAAAAAAGGCGCTAATAATTAGCGCCTTTAGAAGTGAACCTTTGAAGCTTTTGACCTTGATAGCTTTGACCTTGAAAGCCGAAACCTTGAAAGCTGTAGCTGTTAACGCCTTTAAGCTTCGGTTTCGTTTGTCGTTTCAGGCTCGCTAGGCAAGTCCGCAAATACTTGAGTAGGTTTTGCTACTAAGTTACGGTTTTCCTGATTAACTTCAGAGAGAACTACTTCTAAAACGTCTCCCAGTTTGTATACCATTTCTTTATCGATAGATACAGTACCCATATCACCGTTGCACTCTATTCTTTCTTTATTATTAAGAATGAGAGATCCAGGGATAAATGCAGCAGCACCATTTTCAAGTAAACGTACACGCATACCTGCACGGTTAATATCGAAAATCTCAGCTTGGAAACGAGTTTCTTCTGCTGGAGCATTGGCTAGAGTGCGAGCATACAACCAATCGCCAACATTACGCTCAGCCATGCCGTGGTGACGGCGGTGCAGGGCAAGTTCATCACCGATAGTTTCATCTGGTGTTTGAATTGGCGCTTTACCTAAGATGTGTGCTTTAAGCATACGGTGGTTAATCATGTCGCCATATTTACGAATTGGAGAAGTCCAAGTTGCGTAAATATCTAATCCCATCGCGTAGTGCGGTGCAGGCTCATTGCTGATCTCGCTATACGCTTGGAATTTACGAATACGGTTGTCGTAGTAGCTGTTATCTAAAGAACCTAACCAACGACGTAGAGTAGCAAAACCTTCTAGAGAAATGATTTGCTCTTCAGTGAACGGCGTTTCCGCTTGCGGGTTTACCAGTTCAAGAACGTCGGAGATTTTCTCAGCCTTGAAACCAGAATGGCAGTTAAACACACCTTGGTTGAAGCTCTCTTTTAGTACTCGGCCCGCACAGATGTTCGCGCTGATCATTGATTCTTCAACCAGCTTGTTTGCGCTACGACGCATGTCAGCGTGGATAGCGACAACATCGTTATCTTCGCTCAGTTCAAAGCGGTAGTCAGGGCGATCTGGGAACACAACAGCGTTTGCTGAGCGCCATGCTGAACGTGCTTGAGCAAATTGGTGAAGATCAGAAACAATTGCAGCAATCTCTTCTGATGGTTGCCATTTCTCTGATGCACCTGTTTCTAGCCAGTCTGATACGTTGTCGTAAGCAAGACGAGCATGAGATTTGATGTTTGCAGCGAAGAAGTTAATGTCATCACCGATAACGCCATCTTTAGATACCGTTACTGTGCAGCAAAGTGCAGGACGAACTTCGTTCTCGATCAGTGAACATAGGTTGTCAGCAAGATCACGAGGCAACATTGGGATGTTGCGACCAGGAAGGTAGATAGTGAAACCGCGCTCGCGTGCCACTTTATCCATCGCATCATCTGGAGAGATGTAAGCCGTTGGATCAGCAATTGCGATAGTCAGTTCAAAATCACCGTTCTCTTTCTTCTTCGCGTAAAGCGCGTCATCCATATCTTTTGTGCTTTCGCCATCGATAGTCACAAAAGGGACGTGCGTCATGTCTACACGTTCAAGATCGGCGTCATCGTTGATTAGCCAGTTGTCGATGCCTTCAGGCTCACTGTTTGGTAGATCGTTTTGTGCCAGCGTTACCCACCAAGGTGCAATCTTGTCGTCAGCGTCTGTGATTTTCTCAGAGATCTGAGCCAAGAATCCGTTGTCACCTTTTAATGGGTGTTGAACGATATGAGCAACAACCCAGTCACCTTCTTTAAGCGTTTCAGGGTTTAGACCCTTCATTGCTTTCGCTTTAAGTTGCAGTTTTTTGAGCTGCGGGTGATCAGGAACAACGTTCAATCGGCCTTTGAAAAGCTTAACTCGTGCAATAAAGCGAGTAAGACCTTGTTCAACCAATTCCTCAGGCTCTGCTACTTCGCGCTCTTTCTCTGTGCGAATGATGGCAATCACCTTGTCACCGTGCACACATTTCTTCATGTACGGAGGCGGGATAAAGAAGCTTGTTTTGCTATCAACTTCGAGAAAACCAAAACCTTTTTCAGTGGCTTTGATGGTACCTTCCTTTTTAGGGAGGGTTTCTTGGATTTGCTGCTTGAGCTGAGCGAGTAGAGGATTATCTTGAAACATTTTGACTTTTATCTATCGAGGACAATTGAGCACACTATAATCATTGCGAGGCTTGATTACTACTTAAAGGCGAAGTGAGCGTTAATTAATTGCCCTCTTATTTAACTAGGTCAATTTGCTAGGAGATGGGTGCTGTGACGAGATATTCATCAAGTTTTGACGATATGATAACCAGTATTGATGTAAAAGCGAAAAATATGTGATGTATTTCAATTTTTTCTGGATTTTTTTATGCATTTAGGGAATAATCCGCCTCCCTTAGACGTCCCTAATGGCTTGAAGTGTTTTATTACTGCTTCGTAACTCTGAATGGAATCAGTATCTGATTGGATCAGTATTGGAATTGATAGAGCTCCCGGGACCTTTTGTTTACTTATATATAGTGGGATCCCAATGTCCGAATCTGTAATTCAATTTAATGAATTAGCCCTAAACGATAACATTCTTTCAGCTCTTGATAGCATGGGTTTCGTTTCTCCGACTCCAATCCAAGCAGCAGCTATTCCTCTTCTTCTTGAAGGCCGTGACGCACTAGGTAAAGCACAGACTGGTACTGGTAAAACAGCAGCATTCTCTCTGCCTTTACTTAACAAAATCAACCTGAACCAACACAAACCACAAGCAATCATCATGGCTCCTACTCGTGAGCTAGCGATTCAAGTTGCTGCGGAAATCAAAAACCTTGGCCGTGATATCAAAGGTCTTAAAGTTATTGAAATCTACGGTGGTGCTTCAATTGTTGACCAAATGCGTGCTCTAAGCCGCGGTGCTCACATTGTTGTTGGTACTCCAGGTCGTGTTAAAGACTTACTAACTCGTGACCGTCTACACCTAGATGAAGCACACACATTTGTTCTTGATGAAGCAGATGAAATGCTGAAAATGGGCTTCGTAGATGACGTTACTTGGATCCTAGAGCAAGCTCCAGAATCTGCACAACGTGTACTTTTCTCTGCAACTATGCCTCCAATGGTTAAGACTATTGTTGACCGTTACCTACGTAACCCGGCTAAAGTTGACGTTGCTGGTACTAACCACACAGTTGATAAAGTAGCGCAGAACTTCTGGGTTGTTAAAGGCGTAGAAAAAGACGAAGCAATGTCTCGTCTTCTAGAAACTGAAGAAACTGACGCGTCAATCGTATTCGTACGTACTCGTCAAGACACTGAGCGTCTAGCTGATTGGCTATCTGCACGTGGCTTCAAAGCTGCTGCACTGCACGGTGATATTCCTCAGTCTCTACGTGAGCGTACTGTTGATCACATCAAACAAGGTGTGATCGACATCCTAGTTGCAACTGACGTTGTAGCTCGTGGTCTTGATGTTCCACGTATCACTCACGTATTCAACTACGACATCCCATTCGATGTTGAATCTTACATCCACCGTATTGGTCGTACTGGCCGTGCTGGACGTAAAGGTAAAGCGATCCTACTAGTTCGCACTAACCAAATTCGCATGCTTCGCACAATCGAGCGCGTAACTAAGTCTCAAATGGAAGAAATTCAACTTCCTCTACGTGACCAAGTTGCTGCTGCACGTGTTGCTAAGCTTGGCGCTGAACTTGAAACTGAGAAAGAAAGCAAAGCACTAGAAAACTTTGCAGGTCTTATCTCTACTCTTCAAGAGTCTCTAGAAGTTGATGCTGCTACTCTAGCTGCAATGCTTCTTAAGCGTCAGCAAGGTAAGAGCCCACTATTCTACGTTGGCGAAGACCCAATGATCGCTGCTATTGAGCGTGATAAGAACCGTCGCAAAGAGCGTCGTGAAGATCGTGACAACGGCCGTGACGGTGGTGGTCGCAACTTCAATACTCAAGATTGGGATACTTACCAACTACAAGTTGGCCGTGAGCAAGGCGTTCAGGTTAAAGACATCGTTGGCGCACTAGCAAACGAACTTGGCCTAACTAAAGGTTCTATCGGTGCTATCAAGCTAGACCAAGGTTCTACTTACGTTCAACTGCCAAAAGCAATGAACTCTGAAACTGCTGGTAAGCTAAGCAAACTTCGCATTCGTCAAAAAGAAGCTGGCGCTGTAGTTGTTGATTTCAATGACTTCCGTGAACCTCGTCGTGGCGGCGGCGGTCGTGATGGCAACCGTGGTGGCAACCGTGGCGGTCGTGATGGTGGCGGCTACCGTGGTAACCGTGAAGGCGGCAACCGCGAAGGTGGTAACCGTGAAGGCGGTCGTGGTGGATACCGTGGCAACCGTGATGGTGCTCGCGATGGTAACTCTGCTGGCGGACGTGATGGCGAACGTCGTTTCGACCGTAACCGTGGTGGCGATCACCGTGGTAACTTCCGTGGCGAACGTGGCCATGGTAACGGCAATGGCGGTGGTAACCGTGGTCGTCGTCCAGAGCGCAACGAAGGTTAATCAACCTGTCGCTTAGACGCTTTAGGTCTAGACACTGAATTTAAAAGCCGAGCGTAATGCTCGGCTTTTTTGTGCCTGCTATTTGAACTTAAGCTTTGGTTAGCTCGATATTCGTAGCTAACTTACTTTAATCAAGCTTCGTTCCTGTAACTATGCTTCGTCCATGAAACTAAGCATCGCGCCTAGAACGAATGTTAGTGCCAAAACTTAGCTGTATCGCGTTCTAAGCCTATACCAAAACATTCTAAAACAAAGAGTGAAGGCTATCTAAGCGTCGTTACAGTGCATCTATTCGTAGAGTTGTGCTCGAAGGCAATCAAAATAAGATCAGATCACTATTCTCAACTTCAGTGAGCTTTTTGATGCAAACACTGAGCAATTGAGAAATCGAGCAAAAAGTTATCGGTAATGATAAGCAGACGAAAGGGAAGGGTGGTTGTTTTTTAAGCGGATCACCTGCATTTGTTCGAGTCGCTTTAATTAACTGAATCAAGTTAAAAATAACGTGAGCACTCGTTTGCGTCACCTGTTCATTAATTTTCTTATTCAACTATTTTTTAATTTCGCTCTCGAAATAAATAATTTAATGACCAAGATCAACTTAATTGTGTTCATTTAGTGATTTTTTCAAAACAAAAGTTGAAAGATTCAAAAATTATTGAATAATGGACTTAACTAAAATTGAAGTAAACAC